>JBEGMC010000065.1:0-11853 GCA_041183265.1 Bacteroidota bacterium | reverse complement strand
CACTGATGCTTCCATATACCCAGAGAAAAACTGCCATGAGTCGCCCGAAATTGGCTGCAAGCATCAGTTCCTGTATATCGACCTGCATGGCGGGTCGCATGGTAGAAATCATCTGACGATCGATGTAGTTCAACATGGCAACAAAGGCCAACATGACTGTGACGATCCACGGGTAAGAACGATACTGCTTCATTTCATGGAGAAATTTGAAAATCCGATTTCTTTCAATTTCTCTTGCAATAGTTGTTTATCGGTGTCTGAAAGATTTTTCAACGGACTCCTGCTGGGTCCGCAGTCAACCCCAAGTAATTGCATGAAATATTTTCCGGTTGAAAGACCTGTGTGGGTATTCAAAAGATTTACAATTGCGATTGACTGCAGCTGAAGTGATTTTGCAGATTGGATATCATTTGATTGAAAAGCCTTGATCAGCTCAGTATAGAGAGGTGACATATAATTATAGGTGCTGCCAATGGCTGCAACAGCACCAATGGACAAAGCACTCAAGAGTGTTTCATCCTTTCCCCAAAATACGTTGTAAGCACCTTCGCGGTATTCAAGGCATTTCAAAAAATCTACATGGTCTTCATCTGAATATTTTATGCCTGCAAAATTTTCAATGACATGGCTGGCCTGTTCCATAAAGTCAATCATCGGAAATCGCACCTGGGTCAGAATAGGTATATGATAATAATAGAAAGGTATGTGCGGGACTGAATCTGCAACTTGTTTACAACATGCTATCAGCTCGGCAACAGAAGATGGCTTGTAATAATAGGGGGAAATGTAGGAGATGCCATAGCACCCATTTTGGTGGGCGTGTTGGGCCAATTCAATTGCTTCAGGAATTCTGTTGGAGCCTACAACAACAATGACTTTAAAATCTTTGTTGCCTTTAGAAACAGACAGCCATTTTTCTGTCAGCGTTTTTCTTTCTTCCATTGTCAACAACTCACCCTCACCAGTTGTTCCGCAGATGAATATGGTTTGTATGTGATTGCGGACCAGCAGTGCATAGTAATCTTTTATAAGATCATAGTTCACGAGTCCATCAGGGAACATGGGTGTAAAAGTAGCAGGAATGGGACCAACCAATTTTTCAATTTTCATCTGGAAAGCATATTTGACTAAAGTTAACGCAACTATTTATCTGTTGAGCCTAAATTATTTTTAGATTCGTATACGGTATGGCAAGAAATCTTCATCAGGAATTTACATCATTGGGGGAGGTCAATCAGAGTGTTGATACCAGAAAACGCAATGGCATCAAAAGAATACTGGCGTTTTTTGGTCCCGCTTATCTTGTAAGTGTCGGTTACATGGACCCAGGCAATTGGGCAACCGATCTGGCAGGTGGCAGTAAATTTGGATATACCCTGATTTGGGTTTTGCTGATGAGCAATCTGATGGCATTGCTTTTGCAGAGTTTATCGGCACGGCTCGGCATTGTGAGAGGAAGAGACCTCGCACAAGCAAACAGGGAAACCTATCCGCGCTATGTCAATTTTATATTCTATGTGTTGGCAGAGATTGCCATTGCAGCAACTGATTTGGCAGAAATCCTGGGAATGGCCATAGGAATTCAGTTACTGACCGGATTGTCTTTGATATGGGGGATCCTGATTACTGTCGCTGATACTTTTTTATTTCTATTGCTCCAACGATTGGGCATCAGAAAAATGGAAGCATTCATCATTTGTCTGGTTGCCATCATTGGATTCAGTTTTCTCTCTGAAATGTTCATTGCAAAACCGCAGTTGGATGAAATCGCCAAGGGCTTTATTCCAAGTCTGCCAAATGAAGAGGCATTGTACATTGCCATTGGCATCATTGGTGCAACAGTAATGCCCCATAATCTTTATCTCCACTCCGCATTGGTTCAAACCAGAAAAATCAAAAGAAACAATGAGGGAATCAAGAAAGCACTGAAATTGAATTTTATTGACAGCGCCATTGCATTGAATGCTGCATTTTTTGTGAACGCTTTCATTTTAATTTTGTCTGCTACTGCTTTTTATAAAACCGGGAGAAACGACGTAGTTGAAATCAAACAGGCACATGAGATGCTTGCACCCATTCTCGGTACCAATTTGGCACCCATGCTGTTTGCCATTGCATTGATTGCAGCAGGACAAAGCTCTACCATCACTGGTACGCTCGCAGGACAAATAGTGATGGAAGGATACCTGCACCTCAGAATCACACCTTGGGTGAGACGGTTGATCACCCGTTTGGTTGCAGTTGTTCCAGCCATGCTTGTTATATTGATCAAAGGAGAGGAAAATGTAGATGCATTGCTGATTTTCAGTCAGGTGCTGTTGAGCCTTCAATTGGGATTTGCCATCATCCCCCTCATCCATTTTACAAGCGACAAAAATAAAATGGGGGATTTTGCTATCAAGCCCTACATCATTGCTTTGGCATCATTGATCACTGCCATCCTTGTGTACTTGAACATCAGAATGGTGTTTGAGCAAGCTACACAATACTTTATTGGGTCGGACAATACTGTGGCAAAGGCCTTGATCCTGTTGGGCGGACTCTTGTATGTTGCCCTCTTGATCATTGCGATTGTATATCCACTGATCAACAAACAAAAAGATGAAAAAATCAAACTGCATCCTGAAGCAGATGGATCCATTCCATTTGAAGTGCCTGTCTATAAAAACATAGGTGTCGCACTTGATTTCAGCAGAGATGATAAAAAATTGATTGCACATGCACTCGGACAGGGAAATGCTTCATCGAAATATTTTCTGATACATGTTGTGGAAAGTGCTGCAACCAGGATCATGGGTGATTTTGTAGATGATATGGAAACAAGAAACGATCAAGAGAGATTGGAGCATTATGCCGCTGAGCTTTCTTTGAAAAATATTTCTTCAACAACTTGTTTGGGATACAACGACCGCGTAAGTGAAATTGTAAGGATCGTGGAAGAAAATAATATTGATCTCCTGGTCATTGGTTCTCATGGCCACAAAGGTTTGAAAGATATTGTGTACGGACAAACCGTAAGCAGCGTAAGACATAATTTAAAAATACCAGTTCTGGTTATCAACGTATAATATGAAACATTTCTTCTTGTTCATTGGATTGATCGCATCTGCAACCTCTTTTTCACAGGTAAAAAGAGCTGAAATTGCCGACAGCTTGAGAAAAGGAATCATTGCAGATGAATTTATTTACGAAACTGCACCATTTCCTCAATGTCATGCATCAACGATTGAAGAAACACCCGCGGGACTCGTTACAGCATGGTTTGGTGGAACGAGGGAAGGAAACAATGATGTGAATATTTATGTAAGCAGATGGGTAAACAATCAATGGACGGCCCCAGCCATAGCGGCAGAAGGAAGAATAAATGAAAAAACCCGGTATGCTTGTTACAACCCAGTGTTGTATCAGGTACCAGGAGGCGAGTTGATTCTTTTTTACAAAATTGGACCAAGGGTAATTGATTGGACCGGCTGGCTGGTGAGAAGTTATGACCATGGGGTTACCTGGAGCAAACCTGAACAGCTTCCTGATGGAATATTGGGTCCCATTAAAAACAAACCGCTGTTGATTGGAAATACACTTGTTTGTCCAACCAGCACTGAAAAAGATGGTTGGAAGGTGCATTTTGAATATACCAAAGACAATGGCAGAACATGGGAGAAAGGTCCGGATCTGAATGATGCGAAACCCATAACAGGCATCCAGCCTTCCATCCTGCGACACGATGCCTCAACACTGCAGGCCCTTTGCAGAAGCACCAATGGAACTGTAAACCAAACATGGAGCAAGGACAATGGCAAAACCTGGTCAGTACTGAGTCAAACCTCTATTCCCAATCCGAATTCAGGCATCGATGCCATCACACTGAAAGATGGTCGACACTTGCTGGTGTACAACCATGTTGTTCCGAGAAAAAATGAAGAGGATGGATGGAGTGACCGATCACCGTTGAATGTTGCAATTTCAAATGACGGTATCCATTGGAAGCAAGTCCTGGTTTTGGAAAACGAGCCAAAAGGAGAATTCTCTTATCCGACCGTCATGCAAACGAATGATGGTAACATTCATATCACGTATACCTGGAAGAGAAAAAAAATAAAGCACACCGTGATCAAGTCTATCTGAGCAGACCCGCTGCCCATTGATTGGCAATGATGCTTCTGAAGAATTTCGTTTTGAGCGCAATCAGTTTCTGCTCGCTCTCAATCAATTTGATTTCGCGTGCATTCACAAGAAACATACTGCTTTCACCCATGGAAAATTTCATATTCTCTGCATCGAGCAATTGTTTGTTGTTGAGATAATTTTGCTCAGAAACATTGATTTGAGTCATCAGTGAGGTCGATTCTGCAAAAACACTCTTGATCTTGTTCTGGATTTCCAATTCTGTCAATTTTCTGCTGAAGTCAATTTCAGAAATTTTATTTTTTGTTCTGGAGAGCTCTCCTCTCGCCTGGCGTTGCAGCAGTGGCAAACCGAACGACACTCCATATTTATAATTGTTCTGAAACAAGCTTTGTTTGAAAACATCAGGCACGTTGTATCCTTTATCCAGAAAATTATAGTTGATTTTAAAACTTGGCAGGAGATCCAACGTTTTGACCTTTCTGTCTATTTCAAGTACATCGCGCTTGCTGTCGATTGCATTCAATTTAGGATGCTCCAACATGGCCGCCTCAATCATTTTTTCCAACACAGGAAGTTGAACCCGAGAGGGATTGAATTGTGCACCGGAAGTATCGGGAACCACTTCTTCACCAAATACATATGGCTGATTTTGTTCTGTCCAGAAATAGTTGCTCAGAAAAAATCTGGCTTTCTGCAGATCCAAAGCTGCCTGCAATTGAAGGGTTTGAACCAATTGCAACTGTGAAAGTGCCTCCACTGTATCAATAGACGCCCTGTCGCCCTGTTGAAAAGCCTTCTTGACAAAATCAAATCGAAATTCATTGGTTTTGACAGCAGATAGAAAAACGCGGTTTACCAGATAAGCGTTGACCCATTCCCAATATGCTTCCGTAGTTTCAAACAAAAGATCGTTGATAGCGAGCTGTTGTTCCTGTCGCGTCAGTTTTACCATGATGTTGGCCTGTTGCACTGCCGCTCTGCGTTTGTCGTATATCAATCCGCGAAGGGGATCAAGAGATACTCCCATATAAGCACTTCGATTGGGAGTCAATGCAGTATTCAGTCTGTCGCCTACATTGTTTTCAATGCCTGCTTTGAAGTCAATCCCATACCAGGTGGGTATGCGCAATTCAGGATTGTAATAATTGAAGTAGCGTTTGTTGTCAAATGTTTTGCGATCATTGTCAACCAGCAGGGTTGGATCAAATACACCTCTGGAAGCCTGCAAGGAATTAGATGCCTGGTCAATGATCAAATTGGACTGATTGACAACAGGATGAAACTTCCTAACGATGTTCAATGCATTGTCGAGCGACAAAGTCATGGACTGGGATCTCAATTCAAAAAAAGAGATCATCGAACATAGAACAAGTAGTAAAAATCTTCTATTCATCCTCATTTTTTCTCCGTATCACTGGCAGATTGGTTATAATTGGGCTTGTAATAATCTGGCGGGAAGCCATTGATTTGTCGCCACAACTCATACCAGATTTGAACGTTTTTCAACAAAGCGAAACCTTTTGCACCTGCACCCATTTTCAATTCTTTTGGCCAGGGTTTTTCATTTAAATCCGGTACAGCAAGAATCCTGAATTTTCCATTTTGATTTCGGTTGGTTTCAATGGCTACCACCCTTCCTACAAATGTCCCATAACTACTTGTGGGCCAACCTGAAAAAACAATCGCTGGGAATCCATCAAATATGATGCGTACAGGCTGACCAATATTGATCAATATCAAGTCCATCGGCTCAATAAACAATTCAACCGCATGATTTATTTTGGTTGGAACCACCTCTACAATCATCTCGCCTTCTTTTACAATTTCATTGATACCTGATTTCTTTGCGTTGATGATTTGTCCGCTCTGGGGAGCAATCAACCAACGCTGTTTCCCGCGAGTGATATAATTCGAAAGTTGATTTTGATTTTTAGCTACATCACCTCCGGTGGTTGCGATTTCACTTTTTGATATGGCAATTTCACTTTTGGATTTAAATATCTTGTCAGCGGCCTCTTGCTGCACTTCGTTCATTTCGAGTTTGGTAATGATGAGATCCTGCTTTGTATTGAGGAACTTTTGTTGCTTCTCTGTAAGGACAGCCATGGTTTTGTTGTGCTGTGCCGTTCGCTTCTCCAATTCAGTCAATGGAATGACTCCTTGTGAAAACATCTGCTTACCCCTGATCAATTGCTGGTTGGCGATGTTGTTTTCCATTTCAGCAGCAACTACTTCAGCACTGTCACTGATTAGTTTTCTTTTGAACTGCTCAAGTTTGTTTTCGAGTGATTTCAGTTTCAGATCCCGGCCATTTTCAACCGCCTGTATTTGATTTACAATTGCATTGATTTTCTCATTGTAGAAAATAATTTTTTGCTCCTTGGCTTCCAGCTGTGCTTCTGTTCTTTGTACAAGATTCGTATCGAGGTACTCATCCTTTACATCTGCAAGTTCCAAAATGGTATCCCCCTTGTTTACAAAATCACCTTCCTTCACCCACCACTTAACAATTCTGCCCGGAATGATGGAATTGAGTTCTTGTGGACGCTGATCCTGGTAAAGGGTCGTAACACTTCCGTTTGTAGATATATTCTGGGTCCAGGGAAGCATTAAAAAAAAGAGCAGAAAAATAAAAAAGCCCCAAAACCATTTTTTGACATTGCTGTTTTTATGTGCCCTATAAATTTTATCAGGAGAGTTTGGTTGGAAACCGGTTTGTTTTAATATGGATTCATTTAATTTTTTCATGCGATATTCAATTTATTGAATACATCAGCTGGCGCACCTATGTGAAGTATTTTCCCATGATCCATCCATATAACTATATCGGCGTTTTTTGCAAAAGGAATATATCCAGTAATGACAACAGTTGTTATATCTTTCAAAGTGAGCAAGTAGTTAGAGATGTTTTTACTTGATTCTGCACCGGCCAACTCAAAAGGCTCGTCTAATAATAACAAGGAAGGCCGATTGACGATGGTTCTCAAAAGCAAGACTTTTTTTGCGATGATTGTACTCAAACCCTTACCAGTAGGCTCAAGCACTGTATCCAGCCCGTTGGGCAATTCATTGATATACTCTTTGAGTCCGATGACATCTGCCAACTGCATGATTTCTGATGCAGATACATCCCCATTGCCCATACAAATGTTTTCGAAAAGGCTTGCCTGAAAAATATCCTGTTCATGATAGAAAACCCCGATATGCCTGCGATAAGAATCTATGTCGAGATTGTTGATGGGAATATTATTGACAAGCAAGTTTCCTTCAAAAGTTTTCAGGTAACCGGTCAGCAATTCCATCAGGGTTGATTTACCGGAAGCTGCATCGCCCATGATGCAAATTTTCTGTCCGGGTAAAATATTGAAATTGATCTGCTTCAACACAGCATGTCCTTCGTCATATGAGAAATCAATGCCATGCGCATCAAGAGAAACCCCATTGGCAGTTGGGACAAACTTTATATTGCCTTCTGGCTCAATTGGCTGATCTGTTATTTTACTGATCTTCTCTAAGCCTGTCAGAAGATCATAGGCGTTTTCAAGATTTAGGATCAGTTTTTCAACAGCATTGATAATCAATAAAATTACAATTTCCGCAGCGATGAACTGACCAACATTGAGCTGCTGATTGACCAGTAAAACCGAGCCGATGATAAGCATGGCCGCGCTGATCAGCAATTTGAAAATTATAAGGCTCCAGTATTGTGTAGCGAGTATCTTGAAATGAGCTGTTTTTGCGTCTAGATACCCATCTAAATAGTAGTCTGTTTTCTTCAAGTGAAGATTGAACATTCCTGAAATCTTGAAACTTTTGAATGCCCTGGCTACTTCCTGCATCCATGCAGCCACTTTGTACTTATAATCGCTTTCTGCCATTGATTGAACCAGGCCCTGTTTTGCAGTGAAATAAAGGATTAAGTAAAGAAGTACAAACAACAAAAGTCCGAGAAAAATAAAAGTTGGATTATAAAAGGAAAGTAAAATCAATCCAAACAGGATCTGAATGATGGCCATTGGTATATCCAACAGAAATTTTGATAAGCTTTTTTGTAGGGTTGGAGTCTCAAAAAATCGGTTGACCAATTCCGGCAGATGATAATGATTGATGGCATTGGAATCTACACGAGGAATTTTGAAACTGAATTCAAATGCATAACGGGTAAAAAGTCTCTGCTGAATTTTTTCGATGATTTTCATTTGGTTCACCTGCAAAATTCCGGCAACCAGCACTCCACCAAGTACCAATGCAATCAAAATACCAATGGAAATGGGTAACCTTCCGGAGCCTGCAGCTGCTTGTGCAAAATTGATGATTGCTTGAATGCCAAGAGGGAGCGATAACTGAATCAAACCGCTCAAAATAGAATAAAAGTAGATAGCAGATACTTCCTTCTTTTCAAGTCGAATGACCTGAAAAAACTTCCTGAGTGCCCCGCTGAGGGAAACTGACTGAATTGGATTTGCCATCTGAATAATTTAGAACTACGACAGAAACGATGAACAAATTGGTTACCAATTGATTAACATTGATTTCCAACAAATGTTCAAGTCCGCAAAACTAGTTTGCAGAATCAGCTTCAACAAGCTGCAGACTTGAATTTAGGATTTTATTCCCTATTTCGTAAGCCACAGCAAAGAAAGAGGGCCTTTCGGCCCTCTGAAAACTGTTTATTTCTTGGAAATTTCAGGCATTTGAACTGCCATCATTTTCCCTTTGGAAGCGAGCACAATCTTGGCGGCATCCTGCAAATCTTTTACAGAAAATGCATTTAAATACGTTTCGCCATTCAAGATGCGATCAACCGTTCTCTCCCCATTTTTAAGGGATTGCAAAACAGAAAGCCAATATTCGTTTTTCTTGATGTCTACTTTCCTCTTTTCAATCCAGGCCTTCTTGATCTTGTCAACATAGGATTGATCCAAGCCCTTCTCTGCAATGCGCTTCAACTCTGCATTGAAAGCACTGATCAGGGTGTCAACTTTATCCGGACCGCAGGGAAGCTGCAAGACCATTTGATACTTGCCTGTAGGAATTTTTTCCAATGATGCATTGGTACCTCCACCATAAATTCCCTGAATTTTTTCTCTCATTTCCTCAATGATCAAAATATTCAGTGCGTCACTGAGTCCGAGTAATTTCAGAGCATTGGCTTCAGAATATGGCAGTTCGCCATGCAAAATCCCAAGAATCAGGCTTTTATCTTCTTTTCCTCTCTTGAATTGAAAATTCTTGACTCCTGTAAACTCGCTGACTTTGTTGTCGATGAACTGCGACTTTCCCTTGGCCGGCAATGAGGCAATGTATTTTTCCAGCAACGGAATCATTGTTTGTTCATCAAAACTTCCGACAATGGTAAAATGCATTCCACCCACATCTCCAAGTCGCTCTTTGTAAATATCGATGGCCCTTGCCAATTGAATTTTTTCAAAGTGTTCCATCTTGGGCACCGTTGTTGGAGCAAGTGGATTGCCATTGTAGATGGCTGTATACAATGTATCAATAAATGCAATTTGCGGATTCGATTTCAACATCGAGACTTGGGCCTTTGCCCTTTGCATGTAAGAATTGTACAAGCCACTGTCTTTTCTGGGTGATGTAACATACAAGTAAAGAAGCTGGAACATCGTCTCCACATCCTTGTTTGAGCTGTTTCCACTGAATCCGGCGCTGTATTGACTCATCACCGGACGAACAGAGGCTACTTTTCCTGCGAGTGACTTTCCAATATCAACAGGACTGAATTCTCCAACCCCCATACTGGAAACAATGGCCACTGCATTTTCTGCACTGTACTTGTCTTTCAATCCATAATGGGTCGTGCCACCGTAGCGTGTGGCAGAAAGCAGGATTTGATCATCCTTGAAATCGGTTTTTTTCAACGTCACTTTTACACCGTTGGAAAGTGTCAGCTCTGTAGTGCCCAATGCGGCATTTTTCGCACTTGCAATCGCTTTACCGGATGTTGGCACGACACGCAACAATGATGCAGCAATTGCCTTTTCTTCGTATGGCTTGATGCTTGCATCCGATGCTCTTGCATCAAGCAGCTTTACAATATCCGCTTCTGATGGAAGTTTGATATTGGAAGCATCCGGACCCATTACGAAACTGAATCTGTTCTTTTCATTCTTGTATACATCGGTTACTGCATTGACTTCTGAAAGTTGAATGGTTGGTAAAAGTTTTTTCATCAACTCAAATTCGTATTCAATACCCGGGACAGGTTCATTCTCAACAAAATTTCTGATGTATTCGGCGGCGTAATTTTCTGATTCGGTCTTATCGCGGTTGTTCCATGTTTTTTCATAATTGCTCAAAAGATTCTTTTTGGCCCGCTCCAATTCTGCTGCAGTAAATCCAAACCTCTTCAATCGCTCCACTTCCGTCAAAGCAGCATCGATACCCTTTTGCACATCATTGGTTCCGGTACTTCCCTGAACCATGAATGATTTGAAATTTCTTGCATATCCATCAAAGCCTGCATAAGCAAAGACAAAGGGGGGATTCTCTTTTCTAACCAGCTCCTGTAACCTGTTGGACAACATCGAAGCATAAAGTGACTGAATCGTTTCCTGTTTGTATTCTTTGATATTGGTTGCACGTTTGAAAGGCATTGCGGGATAAACAATGCCAAATTCAAATCCGGTTGCTTCCTTGTCGGTTACCACCATCGCCTTGGATGATTGATATGGAGGGACATCAAAATATTTTCTTGGGCGATTGCCGGATGATTGAATGCCAGCAAAATGCTTTTGGATGTATGTCAATGCATCTTCTTTGCTGATATCTCCAGTAACAATCACCGCCATCAACTCCGGACGATACCAGTCACGGTAATACCTTCTGATAGCATCGGGATTGAAATGCTTGATGATGCTGTCAACACCAATGGGCAATCTGTTTGCATATTGTGAGCCCTTGAAGAGTTCAGGATAGATTTTTTTGAACATTCGCTCATCTCCACTTTTACCCAGGCGGCTCTCTTCCAGAATAATGGCTCTTTCGCTGTTGATATCATCATCAAAATAGGTTACCTGATGGGCCCAGTCCTCCAGAATTTGAAAACCTTTCTCCAGATTGGAAGGCTGATCAGTAGGAATGGGAAGGATGTATACAGTTTCATCAAATGAAGTGTAGGCATTTAAATCATTGCCGAATTCAACACCAATGGACTGCAGATAGGACACGATTTCATTTTTCTTGAAATTTTTGGTTCCATTGAATGCCATGTGCTCTGCCATATGGGCCAATCCCTGCTGATCATCATCCTCTACGATGGATCCAACTTTGACCACCAATCTCAACTCAACTTTTTTCTCGGGTTTCTTGTTCTCACGGATATAATATGTCAAACCATTGCTCAATTTGCCCATCATCAATTTGGGATCGGCTGGCAATCCCGCATTCATATCCAACTGGGAAAAAGAAGGCAGGGTCAAAATCAGTGTAAAAAACAAAAACGCAGCATACTTCAGTTTACTCATAGCATATTTTTAAGGATGTAAAATTAGTCAGGTATGTCCATGCTTGGTTACCATACATCAAAAAACCCATGTTAAAACATGGGTTTGTATAGGTGCCTAAACATAAATCAGCGTAGATATATTTATATCATAGGACAAACAGAATAAACGCATCACAAATTTGAAACATATTAATCATTCATATCATATGTAGGTTATGTAACTGGATAATTTCTAGGTTATTGCCTATATTTATATC
>JBEGMC010000064.1:0-10124 GCA_041183265.1 Bacteroidota bacterium | reverse complement strand
GTTAACAAAGCCATTGATTATATCAGCTTCTCCTCAGAAAATGGGTATAATATTTACTCATTAAAGAATAAAAAATTAAAAAGCTTTCCAATTGTTAAAAACTCATTGAAACAGGTTGATGTAAGTATATATCGCGAAGAATCATTTTTTGAAAAGAATAAAAATGGAGCATGGTACTTGGTACTGATCCTAATTAATATTGCAACAATAGTAATAGCCTTTATTTTCATAAAAAGGAAGAAAAAATATAATCAGATCACAACTGTAGAGAAAATATTCGAGGAGAATGCTCAAATAAATACTGTTACAATCAAAATTGAAGAGCTCTTTGAAGAGATTGAAAAAAAGATACTCAAAACAGTACTCAATAATCAAAAAAACTTTCAGAAGAATACATCTATTGACGAATTGAACAAAATACTAAGCATTGAAGATCGGCCAATGAAAATTCAAAACAATATCCGTGCAGAGGCAATTCTCACTTTGAATAAAAAGTTCTCAACTTACCTAACCACCAATGATTTCCTGGTTGAAAGAATCAGATCTGATTTCGATAAGCGCTTCTTCGAATATAGACTGAACAGAAAATATTTAAATATTGTAGAGCGGTTGTAAAACAACTATCTCATCAACGTTACATACCCGACAATTGCTTTACGACCTGACTTAGGATAGACTACATAATAATATGTACCGGCGGGCAGATCTACCCCATCCTTTTTCCCATCCCATGGCTGATCATATCCAATATTTTTAAAAACCAATTTTCCATTGGGTGCATAGACTTCCACAATACAATCCGGATAAATTTCAAGATGCTTGATGATCCATTTGTCATTGATCGCATCTCCATTGGGTGTAAACGTATTGGGTATGATCGGTTTTCGGAGTACATTCATCCTTACCTGATCACGGCTGATGCAATTCCCGGCACCGGTTACTGTCAGCTGATAAAGAACATCTGACTGCGGACTCTTTATGAATGGTTGCAATGAATCAAGCTGAGATAAATAAGTGGCGGGGGTCCATTGATAACGCAAACGATTACCGGTTGCGGTTGCATTGATCCTGGTATCTGCATCATCCAATGCGAAGATCTCCGGACCGGCATCAATCTTGGGATATGCATGTACTGTGATTGTTTTTTTGAGTGTATCAGAAAAACATCCCACATCAGTACGTGCATAAAAATTCATGTTGTACACATTGGGCGACCGGTAAGTGTGCGTGGGATTCTGAGAGCTGCTTCCTGTACTGTCACCAAAATTCCAATACCAAGCATTGATCGGCTTCACAATACCGTCTGACTTATCATTGAATGTAATAGATGTTCCTATACATACGGAATCCAATCCTTCTATAACTGCCCTGGGTTGTGGAAAAACATCAACCAATGATTGCGTGATAGAATCCCTGCACTGATGTATGCTCGTTGCAATCAATTTCACATCGTATGCACCCAATTGTTTATAGAAATGAACAGGATTGATATTGCTGCTTGTTGTCGTATCCTTGGCATTTCCAAAATGCCATTTGTATGTAAGCGATGAAGTTGTAGCATCAGCAATACTTGTCTTGTTGACGAACAAAGCCTTGCCTTCCGGCAAACAAACAATGGGTAAATCGAACTTCACCTGAGGCAATGGATGGACATTCACAGGTATGATCTTGGGATTGCTTACACATCCATTGTCAGTAGTGACAGTTAAACCAACATCATAATTTTTGCTGGCATCAAATACATAGTTGAATGGATTTTCATTGTTGCGACTGACAAGATCCTTGCTGTCATTGAAATTCCATTCCCATTTCACCAACTTACCAACCATTGGAGTTGATGTAGAAATGAATTCAATATCATTTTTTTCACAAGTGATATTGCTGAACTTGAAATCTGCAATGGGCCTCGGCCAGATAACCTGTTGTCTTGATGCAGAATCACGACAACCAGATTGCGCAACAAATAAATACTTGACTCCAACTGTATCAGCTGCACCAATCAGGCTTGGATCAAAAAGCCCCGTTGATGACACTCCTCTACCTGTGTATGAAAAACTACCGGGAACACTCTTATCAAAACTTGTTTGGGTAATCTGTCTGGGTGTTCCATCCAAACAGATTCCAGGCAAAGAGTCAAATTGAACCTTGGGACTCGCCAAGAGATTAATTTCAGCAGTATATGTTTTACTGCACGAAAATGCAGACCCTGAGTATGCCCTCAAAGTAATTTTGTATTTCTTGTCAGCTGGCAGTTGGAATGAATTATACCTAAAAGCATATTGCTTTCCAACGAAAGGCGTCTCATCAACATAATTCTTTGAGGTATCTGCCTCATCCCAATAAAGAACCAGTCTGGTTACATCTCCAAAATCTACCGTTGAACGATTGACGATGCGCACTGAATCATTGCTGCAAAGCTGTGCAGATGCATTCACTTCAAAAAAAGGAATGGGATTTGCCCCATTTACCGTAAATGTTCTTGCAACTGAATCTATGCATCCATTGGATGTGACAATGAGTTTTACCTTGTAATAGCCTGTATCATTGTATTTGATCTTGGGGTCTTTTTCAGTTGTGTTTTCAGCCTTGAAACTGGGTCCATTTTTTACAGGAACCTCGCCATCGTTGAAATACCACTGATAGCTGAATTGTTTGTTTCCATCAGGAGAGGATGTCGTGTCTTTGAATTGCGCAAATGCATCATTCAAACAAACTTCGGGAACAATAAAGCCTGGCACCGGATTGGGATTGACCACCAACGCAGAAATACTAAAAGTATCACTCACACAGCCAGTTGAAGATTCAGCAACCAACTTTACCTTTTTAGGTCCATAACTATTGTAAATCAAACTATGTGTTGAAGAAACAGTATCCTGGATAAATATTCCGCTTGTATCAAAATCCCATCGCCATTTGACAATTGAACCAGTATCGATCTTCGATGCATCATCAAATTGAATCGTCTTGTCAATACATCTGATATCCTGCACTTTATAAGAAGGCTTTGGTTTTGTGCTGAGCTTCACGACTTTCACACTGTCATCTGAAAAGCAACCTCGCACAGACGCAACCTTGAGTTTCACATTGTAGTCAATTGCTTTTGAAAGTTTGATCTTGGGTTGTATTTGCTTGGTAATGTCCAATTGCTCACCGTTTGCAAAATCCCATACCCATCTCACTGCCGCTGATGAGTCAGCTTTAAAAACCACGCTGTCACCACTACAGCCATTGGTAGTGAAATTAAAATTGGCAAATGGTTGATCAATGATAAGTCGGATACTGTCTTTTGCCGTTCCACATGAGCCAGAAGTTGATGTAACAACATATATACCTGTATCCTTTGGTAGAAAATTTTTAAACGCGATCACTGAATCTTTTGAAGTAAAATTATTTGGACCTACCCAGCTATAATCCCTCGCCTCCTCAACTTGAGAATTAATTTTCACATTGCTATTATAGCAAAGAGTATCTTTCTCTAATAAAAACTCTCCTGGCTTAGACTCATTCGAAAAAAGTACTGAATTAGAACTGAAATCAGAAAAATATCCAAACCTTGCTGTCGTTCCTGGTCCGCCTTGAATAACCCCCACATGAAATTTACCTTTTGAATTTTCTATCAAAACGCGATCCCCTCCTGAAATGATCTGTGAAGGAATATCTATACGTGCATAATACCATTCACCTCCAGAACCAGCGACCATTGTAAATTTTGAAGAGTCAACATAAACACTGGTACCATTGAATAAAAAATCTTTTATTATAGCCTTTGGTGAGAGGATATTAACAAAAAAACTTTCAGAAGATGAGGCTCTTATAACACTTACCTGCTTTGAACCGGTACATTTTACAGAAGGAATAATAGCTCCTCCCAACTCACAACCAAATCCTGAGATTTGAAACATTTGAACAGGCTTATCGGTCTCAACATAATCAGCAACATTGCCACTAGAACTAAGTTGACCCGTGTGATAATCCCCTGCTTTTTGTAAAACTCCTACCTGGATGCCATTTACCTTGACAACTGTATTATCCTCTGTTGCGAATACATAGTAATAATCAGGATTACTAGCTGCAAAATAACCTCTCAATAACACGAATTCCTGCCCTGCCAATCTATCAGGAATTAATTGATCACCTGCCGTATCACCACAATTCTGTAAACCAAGTGTATCATCCTTTGTAGTAATAGAGATGGGTTTATTAGACTTGACCAATGCCCCCCCGGGTCTGCCCACAGCGACAGTTGTTAAAACTGAAAAGACAAAGGTTTCTCCCTTATTCAATTTCACAGTAATATTTCTATTACCTGAATTATTTAAGATAACAGGTGAAACCACCTCAATGGTTGTACTGTCTTCTGTTGCCAATACAATGAAATCAGATGTAAAGGAATTGGTAGGTGTTGAGGGTCTGTTTAGAAGTACCATCTGAAATGGAACAGTGAACTTTGTTCCCAAAGCATTTCTTCCTTTCAATGCAAACATATCTGCATTCCAACTATTCGCTATGTCATAATAGCAAGTAATACGGCTGGTGGACTGAATTCTCAAACCCTTCTTTTGAGTTGTATTATTTGCAACATTTTCAATGAAATCAATTGAGCCGGATAAGTTGACTGAAATAGCTGTATCAGCAGGGATATTTAAAATAATAGGAGTAAAAGATGGATTAGCTGGAATACTGATTCTAACCTCAGCAGGAGATTTTAATGTTGCAATACGCAAAAATATTGGCCGATCCCCATGAGACTGTTGCAAATCCGGTGCGGCAAACCAAAAATCAATGTCAGATTGTGAAATAACATCTTTGGCAGGGAGCAACAAGATGAGCAAACCAAAAAGGCTTCTCCTGAACAGTTTCAATTTCAGACATTGGACCATCTTAGAAATAGAAAATCAAGTTAGCTTAAAATTCAATTGATTGATTTTCACCATATAACTTTTAAACCTTCCCCTTTAAATTTTGTTAGAAATGAAATATACACTAATTTTGATGTTTAAACATTAATTATGAAAGAAACACAGTTTTTAGATGCCCTGAAGTGGAGATATGCAGCCAAGAAAATGAGCGGTAAGGAAATTCCTGCTGAAAAACTGGACGCGATCATGGAAGCCATCAGATTGGCGCCAAGTTCATTCGGATTCACGCCCTATTCAGTTGTGGTGGTGCAGGACAAAGAAATACAGGCGAAATTGCTCCCACATTGCTACAACCAATCTCAAATTGTAGATGCCTCTGCCCTGCTGGTTTTTGCTCCCTGGAAAAATATCCATACCGAACAAGTAGATGCTTACATGAAAGAAATCGCTGAGACGCGCAACATCCCGGTTGAATCACTCAGTGATTTTGCCAATGCCATCAAAGGAAAAATCAATCACAGCTCGAACGAGGATCTGCACACATGGGCCAGCAAACAGGCATACATCGCGTTGGGCTTCGGACTTGCAGCAGCTGCAGTAGAAAAAATAGACTCAACCCCTATGGAAGGTTTCAATCCGGAAGCTGTCAATGAGGTACTTGGTTTCAATGAAAAAGGATTGCACGCCTCTTGCATTCTTGCACTGGGATACAGAGATGAGGAAAAAGACTTCCTTGCCTCTGCCATCAAAGTGAGAAGAAAAAAGGAAGCACTTTTCATTGAAGCTTGATATCCAACATTCCTCAAATAATTAAACAAACACTGAACCATCTTGCTCTGAGATGGTTTTGTATTTATATCAATACCGTTTATGAAAAAGTCGCTTCTCCTCTGTCTCGTCCTTTTGATTTCCTTATTCACCCTTGCCCAGGTTGGTTCGGTTGCCAAAATCAGTGGCTACATCGTTGATAAAAACACTCAAAAACCACTGGCCGGCGCCAGCGTTCAAATCCAAAATGGAAAAGGAACCCTAACAGACAGCAGCGGATTTTTCAGGATCAGTGCGAGTCCGGGTAGCTACAACCTGATCATCTCCCTGCTCAATTACGCAGAGAAATCCATCAACAATATTGTACTGACATCCGGAAACGAATCGACCATCAACATTGAAATGGAACCCAGTGCAAAGAAGCTGGATGAGATTGTGATTGTCAACCGAAGAAGAACTGCAAGAGCAGCCAGCTTGGAATCACCCCTCAGCATTCAAAGAATGACCACCGAAGAAATCAAAAGAAATCCCGGTGGTAACTTCGATATCAGTAAAGTAATTCAATCACTGCCAGGCGTTGGTGGAGGCGTTGGTGGAGGCGGATACAGAAACGATATCATCATCCGTGGAGGTGCTCCCAGTGAAAATGTATACTACTTGGATGGAATTGAAATCCCCATCCTCAATCACTTCGGAACACAAGGCAGCGGCGGCGGACCACAAGGCATTCTCAATGCCAACTTCATTGAAGAAGTAAAAATCAGCACAAGTGCTTTTGATGCGCGATATGACAATGCACTGAGCAGCGTGCTGCAATTCAAACAAAAAAACGGAAACAACAACAGAACCCAGGGCAATGCCATTTTAAGCGCGACGGATCTTGCGTTGACGCTCGATGGACCCGTCAATTCGAAAACCACCTACCTCGCGTCGGTTCGAAGAAGTTATCTGCAGTTTTTGTTTCAGGCATTGGATTTGCCGATCAGGCCGAATTACTGGGACTTCCAATTCAAAACCACCACCAAGATTGATGATAAAACAACTTTGAATTTCGTTGGACTCGGCGCGATTGATGAATTCAGTTTTGCAGCTCCAAAAGAAGCAAGCCTGGAAAAATTATACGTCATCAACTCTAATCCACTGATCAACCAATGGAATTACACTTTTGGAAGCAGCTTGAAAAGACTGACGAAAAATGGATTTTGGAATCTTGCACTGAGCAGAAACATGCTGGACAACCAATTGGATAAATTCGAGGACAATGACAATCCTTCTGAAGCAACAAGGACATTGTTGACAAACAGCAGAGAAGCAGAAAACAAACTGAGGTTCGATGCAAGCATCTTAAAAAACGGATGGAAGATCAATTATGGAGCATCGACCCAATACGTTGATTTCAACAATGAATTTTTTGCATTGGTCAGAAAAGCAATCAAAGATGCAAGCGGGAATGTCGTTCAAAATGGGCTGAGCATCAACAGTGAAAATATGATTGATTTTTTCAAATACGGCGCATTCGTACAAGTGAGTAAAAAAATATTGAACGAAAGAATGTCACTGAGTCTGGGTACCAGGATCGACGGCAACTCACTGTCCACAAGCGAAAGCAATCCTTTCAAACAATTCTCACCAAGGCTCTCATTGAGCTATGCAGCTTCAGATAAAGTAAACCTCAATGCAAGCATCGGCCGTTACTATAAACTTCCCTCCTATACACAACTCGGATTCGGCAACATTTATTCATCTTCCATAATCCGTAATCCAGGAGAATACATTTCTAGCACCCACTACGTAAGTGGAATCGAATACATTCCCAACAATGCGTTCCGACTCACAGTTGAAGGATTCTACAAGTACTATGACAAATATCCCATCAGCATCATCGACGGTGTGAGTCTTGCCAATAAGGGAACAGAAATTGGCACGATTGGCAACGAGCCTGTTGTACAAGTTGGCAATGGAAAAGCTTATGGTATTGAGTTGCTTGCTCAAAAAAAGCTTACAAAGAGATTCTTTGGCATCTTGAGCTATACCTACTATCATTCCAAGTTTACCGATAGAACAGGAGCATTCCTACCTGCCAGTTGGGACAATAGACATTTGCTGAGCATTACATGGGGTTATAAATTCAGAAAGAACTGGGAACTTGGTTTGAAATTCCGCTATCAAGGTGCTGCGCCCTATACTCCATTTGATTTGCTGAATTCCAGGATCAATTACCTAACACAGGGCGTAGGCATTCTGGACAATGCACAATACAACACATTGAGATTGGCTCCATTCAATTCAAGCGATGTGAGAATTGACAAAAAATGGAATTTCAGCAGATTTACGTTGAACCTCTTCATGGACGTATCCAATTGGTATGCATCAAAAATTGCAGGAAGACCTGAATACACATTTGAGAGAACAGCAGATGGCAGTAATTTCTCTACTAGTGATGGCAAACCAATCCGACCTGATGGGTCCAATGCCATTCCTGTGATCCTGCCGAATATTTCATCCATTACCACACCAACAATTGGATTTATCGTAGAGTTTTAATTGGGGATCAGGTTCACGGGCATGATGATTTCCCACCTGTTCGCATTGGGAGGATCAGTGAATTGTTTTGTGTCCAATAACCTGCTGTATCGCACGCCAAAAGAAACCGGATGCTGGTTCCACCATTTTGTATCAAAGTGTAACTCCATACCGGTACTGCGCAGTTGGATGATTCTCCCGGTTCGCAAACTTTTCAAATGCATGTCATCGAAAAACAAATTGGCACGCATTCTTCTGAAATAAACAATATGTGCAATGCCGAAATCTGGATATGCAACCGGTAAATGATAGTTAAATGAAAAACGCCACATCCTCGGGTAATTAAATCCTGCATATCCCCTTGCCATGGCGAAATTGTTGGTATAAATGTATTGCCTCAGTGTATCTCGTTGCTGGTATGCTGCACTCATGTTGAATGAATGTGTACGCATGAATCCGGGTAAATAAACCCTCATGCCTGCATATGACTGCTCTGCATCTGTTTTACCAAATGATGTTCTGTGCTGAAGATTCAATGTCCAACCAAGCCTTGGATTCACATGCTGGATGGCCTGTTGTGACAAGATAGATGCGGAAAGCTGAACATGCAAATAGGAAATAAACTTATCGGCTGATTTGGGTATGGATCCTGCATCGTAATTATAATAAACATTGTTCAAGGTTGAAGAGAAATCTAAACTCCTGAAAACCCTTCCCCCATTATTGCTCAAAGGAATACGCAATCCAATATTCCCATTCCACTCATTCCATAGCAAGTTTCTAGTACTGTCTTTGAAACTTCTGTTGACGGTGTAATTGGTCCCACCTACAATCCAGGGATACAATGCTCCATAAGTGCCATATGCACCGAATTGATGCGATCTCTCATTTTCATTGTAAACATATTGGTAAGTAGATTGAAAAGTATTCAATACATTCTGTCCATAAATTGAAAAACTCCAATTCGGCATTTCATAATAGGGTCTCCAACTGTGAATATTGACGATACCGGCAGCATTTTTATATGGTTTGATCCGAAAATTACTGTCAGGCAAATGGCTGATGGATGGTGTATGAGAAAACTTTACACCATGAAGAGGCTCAACAGCCTGAAAATTGATTTCAGAAAATGACTGCTCGTTCAAACTTGCAGCATAGAGTTGATCCCCCTCTGCCGTAGGTCTGCTGTATACAACACGCTTCGAAGCAAGATCCAAATCTCCCGCATAACTGCCTGTATTGGTGCTTGACTGTTTTGCAGCTTTCTTTTGCTTTAAATCATATGCCCATATTTCATTTCTTCCTGATTGTGTGATGCTGAAAATCAAATGCTGGGATTTGTATCTCAAAAAAGAAATGGGTGCATGCACAAATGAGATCAGTTCCTCAAACTGCTTTTTGATGCGGTCATAAAGAAGTATAGCAGATGCTCCATCGGTTTTTTTTGCAACCAAATAAATCATTTGATCACTTTCACCAAAAACCGGAAAGCTCAGCATGAGTCCATCAGGGTGAGATGCGGTTGAAACAAGTGATTTATCAAGCATATTCCAACAATGCAGATTCGACCCTCCTGCTGCAGGCATTTCGATGGCGACCATGGTCTGAAGATCGCTTGAAATATCAGGGGAAAACAATCGCTGGTTCTTTGTGATGCGGACAGTTGATCGATCATTCACATCGAAAACATATACATCATTGAATTCTTTCCAATCCCACCTGGGATCAGTAGTATAACCCGTATAAATGATTTTACCATTTTTAAAATTGAAATAATCATCTATGCCAATGAACTTGAGACCGATTCTTTTTGATTGCTGGTTGGCCAATAGGACCCAATGTGGAAGCTGGTTGTAGGGTTTTCGCAACGCAAGCACAGTATCATTGTTTACCCAAACAGGATGAAGGTAATCAACCACTCGTTTTGCATTTGAAATGGACAAGGCAGATTCTTTGTTGATGTTTTGTGCAGGC
>JBEGMC010000063.1:0-24821 GCA_041183265.1 Bacteroidota bacterium | reverse complement strand
TATTTTCCTTTATTTGAAACTTGTGCAAAAGATAATAAAAAAAACGACTGCTCAGCCTTTATTTGAACTGTTAAATCTTTTATGATGAAGATCATACAATTTTATGACAATTTGCATTTGTTTAGCGTTGTAAAGCATTGAATAGCAGTCCTGATCGACATCAAAAAAAAATTAACAATGTTGATATATTGTTGAATTCATACAGTAAATTTGCGGCCAACCATAGGTGCCCAACAATTTCAACACAATTCACTGAGGGTATGAATACGAAAAAAGGCTTTTTCAAAAATTTATTTTCCGCAACTATTTTATTGACTTTCTTGACCTTATCACTTGCTGCAAATGCACAGGATGGGAAGGCTTTGTTCAACCAAAAATGTGCTTCTTGCCATGCGATTGACAAGCAGTTGGTGGGACCCGCATTGAAGGGAGTGGAAGATCGTTGGGACGATAAGAAGATGTTATATGAGTGGGTAAGAAACAGTGCAGCTGTTATCAAAAAAGGATACCCACGTGCTGTTGCTGTGTACAATGAGTACAACAAAATTCAGATGACTGCATTCCCTGAATTGAAAGACGGGGACATCGATGCAATCTTGACATACATCAATGAAGGTGGCGCCAAAGCCGCTGCTGCTGCAGCTCCTGCCGCTGGCGGTACTTCACCTGAATCACAAACAAGTGAATCAGATTCTAATTTGTTGTATGGAATTCTAACCATCATTCTTGCGGTTATCGCACTGATTTTGTTGCAGGTCAACAGCAACCTCAGAAAAATGTCAGACGAAGCAGAAGGCACTCCTGCTGCTGAACCTGTTCCATTCTATCGCAACAAAGTATACATCGCAGTTTTTGCGATCATGTTGTTCCTGGGTGGTGGTTACATGTTGTTTCAAGGTGCACAGGGATTGGGACGTTCACAGAATTATCAGCCTGAGCAACCCATCTTCTATTCACATACCGTTCACGCCGGCATCAACCAAATCAACTGTTTGTATTGCCATGGTGGTGCACAGGAAAGCAAGCATGCCAACATTCCATCTGTGAATGTTTGTATGAATTGTCACATGGGTATCAATGAATACGCAAAGGGTCCGAAGTTGTACCGCGAAGATGGAACCGAAGTAGATGGAACAGCAGAAATTCAAAAGTTGTACAAGTATGCTGGTTGGAATCCAA
Organism: Bacteroidota bacterium; assembly: GCA_041183265.1. Taxonomy (GTDB): domain Bacteria; phylum Bacteroidota; class Bacteroidia; order Chitinophagales; family Chitinophagaceae; genus Pollutibacter. The sequence continues at coordinate 23,642 of JBEGMC010000063.1, read as the reverse complement.
CCACCAAACAATATTCTGGTGATGGAAAAGCCATTGAGTGGGTGCGCATCCACAATCTTCCTGACCACGTTTACTTCAATCACGCTCAACACGTCAATGCAGGAAAGCAGCAGTGCCAGACCTGTCACGGTGAAATCCAGAAGATGGATGAAGTGTATCAGTTTTCTGATTTGAGCATGGGATGGTGTGTGAACTGTCACAGAGAAACAAAGGTTCAGTTCACCGACAATAAATTCTACAGTATTTACGAGAAGTTTCATGAGGACATGAAGAACAAGAAATTGGACAGTGTAACAGTAGAAAAAATTGGTGGAACAGAATGTCAGAAGTGTCACTATTAATATATACGCAAAACAACTCATCCCTAAGTTCAACCCAACCATAGTTATGAAGCAAAAAAAATACTGGCAGAGTTTTGGTGAATTGAAGAGCAGTGAAAATTACCAGGAAAGGGTACAAGACGAATTCAATGAATTATTGGATGCAACTTCTCCGCGCAGGGACTTCCTGAAATACCTCGGATTCAGCACGGCTGCTGCCGCTGCTGCTGCCAGCTGTGAGATGCCTGTCAAGAAGAGCATTCCATATTTAAACAAACCAGATACCATCGTTCCGGGCGTTGCCAATTATTATGCAACCACCTATACATTGGATGGAGATGCTGTTCCAGTTGTTGCCAAAGTGCGTGATGGAAGACCCATCAAAATTGAGGGCAATGATCTTTCCAGCATCACCAATGGCGGAACCTCTGCACGTGTGCAGGCATCTGTGTTGGGTTTGTATGATACAGCACGTTTGCGTTTTCCTCTTGCCAACGGCAAAGAAGTAAGCACATTTGATGCATTTGATAAAATGGTTGCAGAAGGATTGAATGGAATTGCAGGAAAGCAAGTAGTGTTGTTGACGGAAACCATTTCATCACCTACTACAAAAGCTGTCATTGCATCTTTCATTGCGAAATATCCAGGTGCGCGTCACGTTCAATACGATGCGCTTTCTGCAAGTGGTTTGCTGAACGCCAACCAGTCATCATTTGGCAAGAGAGCGATTCCTTCTTATCAGTTTGACAAAGCAAAAACAATTGTTGGTTTGGAAGCTGACTTTCTGGGAACATGGTTGAGTCCGGTTGAATATGCACGTCAGTATGCTGCTGGAAGAAAAATCAATCAGAAAAATCCAGAGATGAGCAAGCATATTCAATTTGAGAGTATGTTGAGCCTCACCGGTGCAAACGCAGATGACCGTTTTGTTCATCGTCCCTCTGAAGCCGCTGCAGTTGCATTGAATTTATATGCTGCAATTGGCGGATCAGTGAATGCTCCAGCATTGAGCGATGATCGATTGAAAAAAGGAATCAAGTTGGCAGCTGATGCATTGAAATCAGCAGGAGCTGCTTCATTGGTAGTAAGCGGAAGCAACGATGCAACCGTTCAATTGATTGTAAATGCCATCAACCACCAATTGGGTGCTTACGGCAACACGATCGATTGGGGAACAACATTGAATACACGTCAGGGTGATGATGCAGCCATGGTGCAGTTGGTAAAAGACATGAATGATGGTGCTGTAGGTGCCTTGTTCATCCACGGTGTGAACCCTGCATACGATTATTTTGATGCCAAGAAATTTGAAAGCGGATTGGCGAAAGTTGCTGTATCTGTTTCTTTCAATGACAGAGAAGATGAAACAAGTGTATTGTGTAAATATCAAATTGCTGATCACCATTTCCTTGAGAGCTGGGGTGATGCAGAGATGAAGTCAGGTTATTTGAGTTTCATCCAACCTACCATTGCTCCATTGTTCAAAACCAGGGCATTTCAAACTTCCTTGTTGAAGTGGAGTGGCAATGATACTTCTTATGGAGATTACTTCAAGCAATATTGGAGCAGCAAGTTTGGTTCACAGGGTGCATGGGACAAAGCATTGCGCGATGGTATTGTTGAGACACCTGCCGCTGCAAGTGCCGGTTCATACAACGGTTCAGCTTTTGCAAGTGCTGCATCAACAGTAACTGCCGGGAAAAATGCCGGAAAGGAAATTGTACTTTATTCAAAAGTTGCATTGGGTTCCGGTAAAGAAGCCAACAATCCTTGGTTGCAGGAAATGCCTGATCCGATCACGAAGGCAACATGGGACAACTACGCTGTCATTTCTTTTGCAACGGCAAAAGAATTGGGCATCAAGGTGGATGACAATTATGAAGTAGAAGTAAAAAAACCTGTTGTAAAAATTACAGTAGGTCAAAAAGAGATAATGCTTCCTGTACTGGTTGTACCTGGCATGCACAAGGATGTGATTGCCATTGCAGTGGGTTACGGAAGATCTGAAAAATCAGGAAAGGCTGCTGCCAACGTGGGGAAGAATGTATTCTCATGGGTTGGTTTCAACAATACATTTACGTACAGTGTTGCCAATGCAGCAGTTGAAAAAACAAACGAGACGTTCAAGCTTGCCTATACACAAACGCATAATCAATATGAGGGTCGTGATGAAGTGATCCGTGAGTATGCATTGGGTGATTTCAAGAAAAATCCAACCATCCTAAAAGATGTGCGCAATGAGTTGGTAGAAGATTACGCAAAAGAGACAGGTGATTTTCGTGCAGAGGGTACCTTGTATCCAAACTACCCATATCCCGGTGCGAAATGGGGAATGAGCATTGACCTCAACTCTTGTATCGGTTGTGGAGCTTGTACAGTGGCATGTACTTCAGAAAACAACGTTGCAGTTGTTGGTAAGTCTGAAGTATTGCGTTCACATGAAATGCATTGGTTGAGAATCGATCGCTATTATGCTACATACAGAGATGATTCAGGCAATGACAACCTCGATGATTTGAATGTGGTGTTCATGCCGATGCTTTGTCAGCATTGCGACAATGCTCCATGTGAGAATGTTTGTCCGGTGAATGCAACCAACCACAGCAGTGAAGGGTTGAACCAAATGACATACAACCGTTGCATTGGTACACGTTATTGTGCCAACAACTGTCCTTATAAAGTACGTCGCTTCAACTGGGCTGATTATTATGGAGCGGACAGCTTCGGCGACAATCAGCGCGGGGTATTGGATGATTCAGTGATGATGATGAACGATGACCTTACAAGAATGGTGTTGAATCCGGATGTTACGGTAAGATCACGTGGTGTAATTGAAAAATGTTCTTTCTGCGTTCAGCGTTTGCAGGAAGGAAAACTCAAAGCGAAAAAAGAAAACAGACCGCTTGAAACCGGTGCCGATGGCAAGTGGGATATCAAGACTGCATGCCAGCAGGCTTGTCCAACCAACGCGATTGTATTCGGTAACGTGAATGACAAGAACAGTCCCGTGAGCAAAATCCGCAACGAGGAGCAAACGAACAGATTGTTCTATTCATTGGAACAGTTGCACGTATTGCCAAGTGTAAGCTACCTAGCTAAGATCAGAAACACCGATCGTTCCGTTGGCGTAGCAGAAGAAGAGCATGCGGCACCTGCAGCGCATGGTGAACACAAGGAAGAGAAAAAGGAAGCAGCGGCACATTAAAAAATTAGAGAGCATTATCTCATAAACGACCCAGCATGAGTCAAACAAAGTACGAATCACAGTTAAGAGAACCATTGGTAAATGGTAACAAAACCTATGGTCAGGTTACAAACGACATTGTGCATACCATTGAAGTAAAGCCAACCCGTTTGTGGTACATTGGTTTTTATGTTTCGGTGGCATTGTTGTTGTTTGGTGTTTACTCTGTATACCGCGAGGTGACTTACGGTATCGGACAGTGGAATGTCAACAAAACCATTGGATGGGGTTGGGATATCACCAACTTCGTATGGTGGGTTGGTATTGGTCACGCTGGTACCTTGATCTCGGCCATCTTGTTGCTGTTCCGTCAGGGTTGGAGAACAGGTGTAAACAGAGCTGCTGAAGCGATGACCATCTTTGCGGTAATGTGTGCGGGTCAGTTCCCCATCTTCCACATGGGAAGGGTTTGGATGGCTTTCTTTACGTTGCCTTACCCCAATACACGCGGACCATTGTGGCCTAACTTCAATTCACCGTTGTTGTGGGACGTGTTTGCGATTTCAACTTATTTCACTGTTTCTTTATTGTTCTGGTATTCTGGTTTGTTGCCTGATATGGCTACCATCAGAGACCGCGCAAAAACAAAATTGCGCAAGCATTTGTATGGCATCGCTTCCTTTGGTTGGAGCGGAAGCACCAAGCACTGGCAGCGCCATGAGAGTTTATCACTTGTATTAGCAGGACTCTCTACTCCGCTTGTATTGTCGGTGCATACCATCGTATCGTTCGACTTCGCAACATCTGTTGTTCCGGGTTGGCATACCACCATCTTCCCGCCCTATTTCGTGGCTGGTGCGATCTTCTCTGGATTTGCAATGGTGCAAACCCTGATGTTGATCACAAGGAAAGTAATGAATCTCCAAGATTACATTACACTCGGGCACATCGAAGCAATGAACAAGGTGATTGTGTTGACCGGATCGATTGTGGGTTGTGCTTACCTCACTGAATTGTTCATGGCTTGGTACAGCATGGTACCATTTGAGCAGGATATATTCTTTAAATACAGAATTGCGGGTCCTTATGGATGGAGCTATTGGTTGATGATGACGTGCAACGTGATTTCTCCACAGCTGTTCTGGTTCAGAAAGCTGAGAAGAAATGTAACCTTTACTTTCATCATGAGTATTGTCGTGAACATTGGTATGTGGTTCGAGCGTTTTGTGATCATCGTTTCTTCATTGTACCGCGACTATCTTCCATCATCCTGGTCGGTTTATTATAGACCTTCTATTTGGGAAGTTGGTTTCTATCTCGGAACATTCGGATTGTTCTTCACCTGTTATTTCCTCTTCTCTAAATATTTCCCTGTCATCGCTATTGCTGAAATCAAGCATGTGTTGAAAACAACAGGGGAAAGTTTCAAAGACGACATGAGTGCATTGGAGCAAAAAGAAGTGAACAGCTTCTATGATGAAATGCACCATGGTCATCACGAAGAGGGAACTGTTAAAGTGGCACATCACTAATTAAAAAGAAAAAATTATACAATGGCGATGAAAAAATTTGTGGTAGGATGTTTTGAGGACGAAAAAGTTCTCTTCCCTGCTGTAGCCAAAGTAAGAAAGGCTGGATATAAAATCCACGACGTATATACTCCGTTTCCTGTGCATGGATTGGATCAGGCAATGGGATTGAGAGAGACGAGTCTGCATACTGCAGGATTTCTGTTTGGCTTGATTGGTACCACTACTGCCGTGACATTCATGACCTGGGTGTTTACCAAAGATTGGCCAGTGAACATTGGCGGTAAGCCGAACTTCGCTTTGCCGGCCTGGATTCCCATCACGTTTGAATTGACCGTATTGTGTGCGGCCGTTGGAATGGTATTGTCATTCCTCTATATCTGCCAGTTGGCACCGTTTGTAAAGAGACATCATTTTCATGCACGTGCAACAGACGATTTGTTTGTAATGGTGATTGAGTGTGGAGACAAGACCAATGAATCTGAACTCAGTTCTTTTCTGAGCAGCACAGGTGCAACAGAAGTGAATACACAGGTGGCTGAAGAAGGATGGTGGATCGGCAGATACGATCAGGAACAGGAATTGTACAAACAAACAAATATTGCATAATCAAGGAAGCGAAGGGAAGAAGCGATAATAAAACGACAAAGAGATGAAAAGATCAACACTTGTTTTTTTGGGGATGACAGCACTGGTGGTGATGGCAGTAAGTTGCAGTGACGTGAAAAGAACACCAGGCAAGGTATACATGCCTGATATGGCGTATAGCCGTGCATATGAAACCTACTCTACCAATCCTGTTTTTGCTGATGGAAGAACAAGTCAGGGTCCCGTTGCCGGAACCGTCAAACGCGGGGATGATTTTCCTGTCCACATCCAGCAGGATGCTACAGGAGATACTACAAATTATTATGCATCTCGTCAGCTGTCCAATCCCATTACATCTTTAACGGATGCTCAGATGAAAGAGACAGAGCGTTTGTATCTGATCAATTGCGGCATTTGCCACGGTGCGAAACTCGACGGAAACGGTCCATTGTGGAAAGACGGTGACGGCCCCTATCCTTCAAAGCCAGCAACATTGGTAGGTGACGCGAAATATGAATCCATGCCGGAAGGACAAATGTTCTATTCACTCACGTTCGGCAAGAATCTGATGGGAAGTTATGCATCACAACTGACAGCGAAGCAACGCTGGGAAGTGATTCATTATATCAAAGTAAAACAAGGTAAAATCAAAACAGCTGCCGCTGCTTCAACTGACAGCACTGCAGTTGCGATGAAATAATAACAAGAACGTATTAAATAATCAGGGATGATCAAGCAACAATTTGAGATTTCAGCGGGGTATAAGAAGTGGACCAACATATTATTGGGTGTTGGTGGATTGGCATTTGTGTTGGGAGTTGTATTCCTCGGCATGAGCAAAGACGAACTGGCACAAACCAGGTTTTGGTCGGTTTTGTTACAGAACAGCACGTTCTTTCTCCTGGTTGTAAATGCAAGCATGTTTTTCATTTGCGTTACAACTTTGGCGATGGGTGGATGGCAGATGGCGTTCCGCAGGGTTCCTGAAGCGATCTCCAGTGTTGTCCCTGTATTTTCCATCCTTGCATTGTTGGTATTTGTCGGCATCATCTTCGGACACAAACATTCCATCTATCATTGGTTGGATAAGGAACATGTTGCACATGATCCCATATTGAAAGGCAAGGCAGCATTCTTGAATCCTACCTTTTTCATGGTATGGACCATCATCACGCTGGTACTCTGGTCTTTTGTAGGAGCGAAGATGAGAAAGCTTTCCTCACAGGCAGATGAGAACATGGATCAGGAGGCATCAAAAAAATTCATTTGGAACAATACCGTTTGGGCTGCAGTCTTCATCGTATTTTTTGCTTTGACAGTTGCTTCAACCATTCCTTGGTTGTGGCTGATGAGCATTGACGCACACTGGTATTCTACCATGTACAGCTGGTATACATTCGCGAGTACGTTTGTAGCCGGCATGGCACTGGTTGCCATTTTTGTGGTATACCTGAAGAACCAGGATTATCTCGAATATGTAAGCGAAGAGCATTTGCACGATCTTGGAAAATTCATGTTTGCCTTCTCTGTGTTCTGGACATATTTGTGGTACTCACAGTTCATGTTGATCTGGTATGCAAACATCCCAGAGGAGACCATTTATTTCAAGCCCCGTATGCAGGGTGCTTACAGAGGAATTTTCTTCCTGAACCTGATCATCAACTTTGTACTTCCTTTCCTGCTCTTGATGAGAAGGGGATCGAAGAGAAATTATACAACAATGACTTTTGTCGCTGTCTTGATCATACTTGGTCACTGGGTTGACTTTTACCAAATGGTGATGCCTGGAACCCTGCATGAACATTACAGTCTCGGTTGGTTCGAATTCGGAATACTGATATTCTACGCAGGATTGATCATGTATTTCGTGGGACGCGGTTTGAGCAAGAAGCCTTTGTTGGCGGTGCACCATCCTTTTGTAAAAGAAAGTTTGATTCACCATACTTAAATAGCTAATTCAATTCATTAACTAAACATACGTAAGATCATGTCGGGTTATTTCATCTTAGCAATCTTGACGCTCGCTTTTGTGGTCACTTTTCAGATTGCAAAAGCAAGTGAGTACGTCTCAGTGTTGAAAGGAGAAGAGAAGTCGTTCAGGCAGAACAACCGCGTGAATGCATTCTTGTTCATCCTGTTCTTGGTATTGGGATTGATCGGTGCCTGGTGGTGCAATGAAATGTATTTCAAAAAAACATTGATGGCACAGCCTTCAGCATCTGATCATGGCGAAAAGGTTGACTTCATGTTGTGGATCACTTTTGCGGTAACCGGTGTGGTCTTCCTGATCACGCAAATATTGTTGTTTTGGTTTGCATTCAAATACCAATACACTGAAAAACGAAAAGCATTTTATTTCCCGCACAACAACAAACTGGAGTTGATCTGGACCGTTGTTCCGGCGATCTTTTTGACCGTTTTGGTTGGATTGGGCATGTTCTACTGGTTTAAAATGACAGGAGATGCGCCGAAGGATTCACAACTGGTTGAAATCACAGGAAAGCAATTCAACTGGCTGGTAAGATATCCAGGCAAGGACAATGTATTTGGGAGAAAAAATTACAGACTTACAGATGCATCCAACGGAAATGCATTGGGTGTTGACTGGGAAGATGGTGCAAGTCATGATGACATCGAAGCAACCGAAGTGCATTTGGTTGTAGGCAAGCCCGTTCAATTGGTGATCGGCGCCCAGGATGTGATCCATGATGTGGGGCTCGTGCATTTCAGAATGAAAATGGATGCTGTTCCAGGTATCCCTACTACTATGTGGTTTACACCAAAGTATACCACTGCACAGATGAAAGAAATTACAGGAAACAAGGATTTTGTATATGAAATTTCATGTGACCAAATGTGTGGAAGCGGCCACTACTCCATGAGAGGAGTCATAGTTGTGGAAACACAGGAGGAGTTCGATGCATGGATGGCTTCCAAGAAACCACAATATGTTACAGTGAAAGAAGCAGCGGCTCCTGCCATTGCTGACAGCGCTGCAGCATCCAAACCACTTGCACAATTGAATTAACGAGGAAAAGAAAAAAAATTACAATGAGTAGCGAAACAATCACACACGGACACGCAGCGGTACAAACAGCTGCACATGCGCATGATGAACACGGACACGATCATCATCACGAAGAGTCGTTTCTTACCAAGTACATTTTCAGCACTGATCACAAAATGATTGGTAAGCAGTTTCTGATCACGGGAATGATCTGGGCCATCATCGGCGGATTGTTCTCTGTATTATTCCGTCTACAGCTTGGATACCCGGAAATGAGTTTTCCTTTCCTGGAAGATTTGTTTGGTAAATGGGCAGCTGGCGGTCGCATCACCAATGAATTTTACTATGCGCTTGTAACGATGCACGGAACCATTTTGGTATTCTTTGTATTGACTGCAGGATTGAGTGGAACATTTGCGAATATTTTGATTCCTCTTCAAATCGGTGCACGCGACATGGCATCCGGTTTCTTGAACATGTTGAGCTACTGGTTTTTCTTCCTTGCGAGCGTTGTGATGTTTGCATCCCTCTTCCTGCAAACGGGTCCCGCTTCAGGAGGTTGGACCATCTATCCTCCGCTCAGTGCGTTGGGACAGGCAAGTGAAGGTTCAAAGTTGGGAATGGATTTCTGGTTGATCTCCATGGCCCTCTTTATTGTATCTTCTTTGTTGGGTGGATTGAATTACATTTCTACCATCTTGAACTTGCGTACCAAAGGCATGAGCATGACGAGAATGCCGCTCACCATGTGGGCCATTTTCTTCACCGCTGTACTGGGTGTACTTTCTTTCCCGGTATTGTTGTCAGGTGCAGTATTGCTGTTGTTTGACAGAAACCTCGGTACCAGTTTTTACCTTTCAGAAATTGTAGTGAAAGGAGAGATCCTGCCCAATGAAGGAGGATCTGCTATTCTTTTCCAACACCTGTTCTGGTTCTTGGGCCATCCTGAAGTATATATTATTCTTTTGCCAGCGATGGGCATGGTGTCAGAAATTCTGTCCGTGAATTCACGCAAACCCATCTTTGGTTATTTGGCGATGGTTGGTTCTTTGTTCGCGATTTGTATTCTTGCCTTCCTCGTGTGGGCACACCATATGTTTGTAACCGGATTGAATCCATTCCTCGGTGCATTCTTTGTATTGTTGACCCTTCTGATTGCCGTTCCATCTGCGATCAAGGTTTTTAACTGGATCACCACCATTTGGAGAGGTAACATCAGGTTTACTCCTGGTATGTTGTTCGCAATTGGATTTGTGAGCTTGTTTATTTCTGGCGGATTGACTGGAATTTTCTTGGGTAACTCTACATTGGATATTCATTTGCATGATACCTATTTTGTGGTTGCACACTTCCATATTGTAATGGGTGTGGCATCCTTCTTCGGTATGTTCGCAGGTGTTTATCATTGGTTCCCTAAAATGTATGGAAGGTATTTGAATACCACCATGGCGAATATTCACTTCTGGGTAACCTTTGTTGGTGCATACCTTATTTTCTGGCCGATGCACTACCAGGGTTTGGCAGGTTTGCCTCGTCGTTATACTGATTTCAGCAACTGGCAATCATTCAACCAGTTTTCTGATATGAACAGATTCATCAGTACCGTAGCAATGGTTGTATTTGCAGTGCAGTTGTTGTTTGTATTCAATTTCTTCTATTCCATTTTCAAGGGGAGAAAAGTGAAATCACAAAATCCATGGGGCGCCAATACATTGGAATGGACAACACCTATCAATCCCGGTCACGGCAACTGGCCTGGTGATATTCCTGAAGTGCACAGATGGGCATATGACTATGGAAAGGATGGAAGAGATTTCATTCCACAGACAGAACCTGTTGGTGCGAATGAGTCAGCTCATTGATAAATTGATTATTCGATCAGTTGTATGACAACTGGTTAAAAAAATATTGTGATGCAAACCAATGAAGTGAAGAGCGGTCCTGCATCCATCATTCGAAGCAAGCTGAAAGACTATCAGCAGCTGATGAAGTTCACCTTGAGTTTCACGGTTGTTTTTTCTTCGGTTGTTTCTTACCTGATGGTACCTGGCATTGAGTTTGACATCCTTTCAGTTCTTTTACTTTTTGCTGGTGGCATGCTTGTAACAGGTGCAGCAAATGCCATCAATCAGATTGTTGAAAAAGATACCGATGCGAAAATGAAGAGAACAGCTGCAAGGCCTGTCGCTTCAGGAAGAATGCACATCGATGAAGCAGCAACCTTTTCAGTTGTTGCAGCAATCTTTGGCATATTCATCATCGGACTCTGGTTCAATTGGATGGCTGCTGGCATAGCAGCATTCAGTCTTTTTTTATATGGGTTTATTTATACACCATTGAAAAAAGTTCATTCGATATCTGTATTGATTGGCGCAATTCCCGGTGCCCTTCCTTGTTTGATAGGATGGGCGGCAGGAGATCCTTTGCTGGGCATAGGCGGATGGACATTGTTTGCTTTGCAGTTTTTTTGGCAATTCCCACATTTCTGGGCGATCGCCTGGGTCGCACATGAAGATTATTCAAGTGCAGGATTCAAGCTGTTGCCGGATGTAGGCGGACCCACAAAATATGCAGCCGTGCAATCCATTCTTTATTCCGTGCTCTTGATTCCCATTGGCGTCATGCCCTATGTATTTGGAATGAGCGGAATGGTGAGCATGATCATTGTTGGCATTGCCAATCTTGTCATGTTCTGGCAATGTGTGCGGTTGTTCAGGGAGATGAATGTGACTGCAGCGAGACGTGTGATGTTCGGATCCTATTTTTATTTACCGATTGTATTGCTTTCGTTGTTGGCTGATAAAATGTAATGATGAACGAGCAGAGAAAAAAAATTCACCCACACAAGTTTACGTTGTGGGTAGCAATAGGAAGTATTTTGATGATGTTCGCAGGATTGACATCTGCTTATATCGTTAAAAGAAACCAGGCCAGTTGGATCATGTTGGAGATACCGGTTTTGTTCTGGTATTCAACCTTCACCATCCTGGCGAGCAGTGCAACTGTATACGTTGCATTGCAGAAACTGAAGCAGAGAGAAATGGTTGCCTACAGAAATTGGTTGGCAGTCACGGCGGTGTTGGGAGTTCTTTTTTTGGTGTTGCAAATAGCGGGATTCATGAAGTTCGGTGAGTTGGATATCAGACTCGTAGGAGCCGGTTCCAACGCTTCTTACTCATTCCTGCTGGCGATTTCCGGGTTGCATGGACTGCATGTATTGGGAGGAGTCATTGCTTTGGTAGTGATCGCTATCAGGGCATTGAGCACAACCAACAGAAATTACAGCAGCATCCCCTTGGAGATAGCAGCAACGTACTGGCATTTTGTAGATATCCTTTGGATATACTTATTTATATTTTTCAATTGGATGAAATAATTCCGATTGAGTGAACCTTTAAAAAGATAAAGCATGGCAACAGCCGGAGCACAAATGGAAACCAAATGGTGGAGTGGCGGTAAAAGTCCCTTCAACGTCGAGTACGGAAAACTGATGATGTGGTATTTCCTCATGAGTGATGCTTTCACATTTGGAGCATTTCTTATTTCTTACGGAACCATTCGTTTCAGCCAAAACTACTGGCCTGATCCAAACGTCGTATTCAACGCATTCCCCTTTGCCGGACATGCCAATCTCCCTCTGGCGTTCGTGAGTTTGATGACCTTCATCCTCATCGTAAGTTCAGTTACCATGGTATTGGCAGTGCATGCTGGTCACAAGAATGACAAAGCGGGCGTCATCAAGTGGATGATTTGGACCATCATCGGTGGTATTGCATTTTTGAGCTGTCAGGCTTGGGAGTGGACACACTTGATCATGGGTGATCATGCTGTACTCGTGAATGGACAGATCGAACATATCGGAACAACCGTAACCAGAAATCCATGGGGACCCGCTGCGAATGTTGCAGCACATGACGGTCACCATGTTGGCACAACAGGTCCCGTTGCATTTGGTGGTTATTTCTTCGGCATTACCGGATTCCATGGATTCCACGTGCTCTCAGGAGTGGTCATCAACATTGTTATGTTGATCATGACCATGAATGGAGTGTTTGAAAGAAGAGGCCATTATCTCATGATCGAGAAAGCCGGTTTGTATTGGCACTTTGTGGATTTGGTTTGGGTTTTCGTATTCCTTTGTTTCTATCTTATTTAAACATATCAAGTAAATCATCATGGAACATTCAGTACAAGAAGTAACATTTCATCACGAGCCCGGCGGAAATGAAGTTGTAAAAAAGATCATCAAAACAACCATCATCCTTTCAGTGATCACGATCATTGAGTTGGGAATGGGATTGGCGATGTATGCCTTCCCAATGGCAGAAGGATTGAAATTATTTTTAAAAGGGGTGATCGTTATTCTTTCACTGTTGAAAGCATTCTATATTGTAGGGGTATTCATGCACCTGGGTGAAGAGATCAAGAGCTTGATCATGACCATCATTGTGCCATTGTTGCTCTTTATTTGGTTCATTGCTGCTTTCCTGTGGGATGGAAATTCATGGAAAGTATTGAGAAATACCTACAATCCCAAAGCTACCACAGAAGTGCATGCTGAAGGGGGGAAACATTGACACCATTGTTGACGGTTAACTGTTAACGGTTAAAAAGCATCGACTGGACACAACCTCTTGATGCTTTTTTTGTTTAATATATGTAAATGAAGAGCAGAGTTTTAATAGCATTTATTGTCATAATAGTGGTACCGGTTGCCAGCTATTTGATTGTCAACCACTACAGCAAGGGGGCAACCAAAATGCCACGCAGGTATTTTTATGATACCGTATTGGTGAAGAAAGAGAAGGGAAGAGATGTGAACGATACAGTATGGCACAAGATAAGGCCCTTCAAACTGAAGAATCAATTTGGAAAAGAAGTTGGTTTGGAAGATTGGGGACAGAAAATCATCGTAGTTGATTTCTTCTTCACTTCTTGTCCCTCTATTTGTCCAACACTCACCCGCAACATGAAGCGACTTCAAGCTGCATTTAAAAAAACAGATACCATTGTTCGATTTGTTTCTTTCACCGTCGATCCGGAGAGAGACAGTGTAGAAAAATTAAAGGCATATGGTGACAAGTATCAAATCGATCACGATGGTTGGTGGATGCTGACGGGGGATAAGAAAGAAATTTATGATTTAGCCCTGAATGAATTCAAGGCATCTATTGCCTCCAATGGCAATATCGACACCGGATTCATTCATACAGAAAAATTATTTCTGATTGACAGAGATCGTGTGGTCAGGGGATGGTACAATGGACTGGATAGCACCAACCTGGATCGCGTCATCAAAGACGTTGTGATGTTGAGCATGGAGAGAGATAAAAAACGAAAGAGAAATCTATTTAGAAAATAAAACCAATTCTATGTTATCACCCAGTATCCAAAAAAATGATAAGCTGGCAAATGTGTTGATCATTCTTTTTTCTATCATCGTATTTGTTGCAGTTGTTTTTTTGTCAAAGATCAAGTTGGATATAGCACTTCCTTTTGATGTGCACATTTTTGCAAAAATCAATGCCTTCATCAACTCAGCGGTATCCTTTTTGTTGCTTGTGGGACTCCTTTCTGTCAAGCGCGGGCGTTATGCATTACACAAGAAAGTGATGTTGTCTGCAATGGTGTTGTCGTTGTTGTTTTTGGTATCATACATCTGTCATCATCTTCTTTCTGAGTCGACTTCATACGGAGGAGATGGCGCAATGAAATATGTGTATTATTTTATCCTGATCACACATGTGGTATTGGCCGGTATCATTCTACCGTTTATTTTATATACCTCATACCGTGCCTTGGTTGCTGAATGGCCCCAGCACAAAAAGCTTGCCAAGATCACCTGGCCCATTTGGTTTTATGTTTCTGTGACTGGTGTGGTGGTTTATTTAATGATTAGTCCTTTTTACAGTTGAGGGTTAACTGTTAATGGTTAACAGTCAACGGCTGTTTGTTGTAAGCTTGTCCGCCTAGGCGGATTGTTGTCGTGGTTGTCATTGTTGTCTTTGAATGTTATTCATTCTAAAACATGAATTCCTAATATTTTGAAAGAGAGAAATTTTTTTGAAGATGTCTTTGAAGTAGTAAGACTTATACCCAAAGGCAGGGTTACGAATTACGGGAGTATTGCAAAATATTTAGGAACCGGACTTTCATCTAGAATGGTAGGGTGGGCCATGAATGCATCTCACAATGTAAAGCCTAGCGTTCCAGCACAACGGGTAGTCAATAGAAATGGACTCTTGACAGGAAAATTTCATTTTAAAACCCCTACTACTATGCAGAAATTATTAGAGAAAGAAGGGGTACAAGTTAAAAACGATAAAGTTGTGAATTTTAAAGATATATTCTGGGATCCAAACAAAGAGTTAGCGCTATAAACAAAAACATTTTTATAGACAACGATGACAACAAAGACAACTACATGAAATAGCCGTTGACTGTTAACAGTTAACTGTCAACCGTTAATCGCTTCCTTCTCCCTTCCCCCTTTCCCCTTGTCCCTCTTCTCCGGAACATTCACATGGTCATAAGGACAATTCACACATTCATTCCCACAGCATCTTCCATTTTCCAAATGGTATTTGGCCGTCAGTACCATGAATCCTCTTTCATTGTAGTAGAAGTCTTCTCCTTCAACCAATTTTCTTTTCTTCTTCGGTCTCTGCTCCATCTTGCGTTGATTCAATTTCTCTGGTTCTTTTGTACAGTTCATCATCCAGATCTAAGGGGAGCGGATGATTGATCTTGAATGAAAGGTAATGAACTGTTTTGCTTTTTGCGATGTCGAGCGATTCGTAGTGCGTTTTGATTTGCAATTCCTGGTTTTGTGGAAGATCTTTGTAAATATTCGCGCTATCTTCCAACAATTCCAGTTGATACAACTCAATCACCAATTTTGTGAATTGGTAGAGCACCGGTGAATCGGTCTTCAGATGTATATAACCATCAGACTTCAGAAATTGTTGATACTTCCTGAGAAAAATTGGGTGGGTCAATCTTTTGGCAGCTTTTGAAATTCTCAGCTGCGGATCTGGGAAGGGCAACCATATTTCACTGATTTCATTTTCTGTGAAATATGTATCAATCATGCCGATTTGTGTGCGCAGAAAAAATACATTTTTCAATTCGAGTTGCAAGGCTCGCTTCGCTCCAACCCAAATCCTGTTTCCCTTTACATCTACACCAATAAAATTCCTTTGAGGATAAAGTGATGCGAGTCCGATGCTGTATTCTCCCTTTCCACATGCCAGTTCGAGCGTGATGGGTTGATCATTCCTGAAATATTCTTTCCATTGTCCCGCTGTATTTTCGGGGTACTGCAATACATGAGGAAAGCTTGCTATTTCCGCGAAACGCTTTAGTTTTTTCTGACCCATAGATTTGGCGCAAAGGTAATGGCTGAGAGATTATCCTTCCCATTTTTTAAAAGCGAGCACTGCATTCAATCCCCCAAAAGCAAATGCATTGGAGAGTGCATATTGTATCTTTTTTTCTTTGGATGCATTGGGGATAATGTCAATATCGCAAGTATCATCTTTCTCCTGGAAATTGGCAGTCGGGGGTAGGATTCCATTTTTCAATGCCATGATGGTTGCAATGGCTTCAAATGAACTGGTTGCTCCCAATGCATGACCGTGGAGTGATTTAGTGGAACTGATCGATAATTGGTGAGCGTGTTCTCCAAATACATTTTTTACTGCCGCGACTTCCATCGTATCATTTACCAAAGTGCCCGTTCCGTGGGCATTGATGTATCCAATTTGTGAAGCGTTTACAGATCCATCCCTCAAAGCCATCATCATCGCCTGTTCGGCTCCTTTTTGATCTGGTTTTGTAATGTGGCTCGCATCGGATGTCATCCCAAATCCCACGATTTCTCCTAAAATATTTGCACCGCGTTTTTTTGCGGCATCGAGTGATTCCAGTACAAGCATTCCGCTTCCTTCTCCCAAGATCATCCCCTGTCTGTTTTTTGAGAAAGGGCGACAAGTATCGGGAGCTACTACGCGAATAGCTTCCCATGCTTTTAAAAAGGTATAGGTGAAAGGCGTTTCACTTCCACCACAAATTGCCTGATCGCACACACCGTTTCTGATCAGCCAAAATGCATTTCCAATCGCATGATTGGATGAAGCACAAGCTGTTGAGATCGCATAAACGGGTCCCTTGATTCCCATCTGCATGCTGATATTGCTCGCTGCACCATTGGGCATTGTTTTGGGAATGGAGAGCGGGTGAACGCGTGTTTTATTTTCGCGGTACAAATCAAAATAAGATTGTTCCTGTGCATGAACGCCGCCGATGGATGTTCCGCAAACCACGGCAGTTTGATAGGCGTTGTCCTCATCGAAGGTGATTCCTGCATGTGCAATGGCTTCCTTTGCAGCAACCACTGCCAATTGAGTGAACCGGTCCATCAAATCACGGTCATCTTTTGCAATGATATTGCTCGCATCAAAATTTTTGATGTCTGCACCGTTTTTGAATCTGATCTGATCGGCGAAGGGGGAGTCATACGGACCAATACCGGGACGGCATTCAACAATGCTGTTCCAAAAATCTGCACTGTTCATACCAATGGCTGAGACAATTCCGGTACCTGTTACGACGACTCTTCTGTTTTGCATGATGGTGAAACTATTGCATTGCTTTTGATAATCCGTCAACAGCCTGACGAATGGTTTTGATTCCCTGCAATTCAGTATTGGGAATGTTTACATTGAACTCATCTTCCAAATCTGCAATCAACTCTATCGAGTCCAATGAATCCAATCCCAATTCCTCAAAACTGCTGTCGATTGAAATCAGTTCTTTATTGATTCCCTTTTTAGAAGAGAGCAACGTAGCCATTTTTTCGAATACTGCTTCACTCATATGTTACGGTTTGGGGTAAAATTATGCAATTTGAACGATCTGTTGAAATACACCTCAATCCGGGGTTATAAACCTTCCTGTTTTTGTCTTTTATCACTTTTGGGACTTCTGCACTGAGTTTAGTTTTACATCATCAAGGGAATAAACACCCGCCATTTTTAAACCATAAAACAAAGGACCATGAAGAAATTGATGATGATGATGGCAATCATGCTGACAGGATTGATCAGCTTTGCCGGCACAAAAGAGGTCAGGCTTACCTCACAGTTCAACAGCCATATAAGCCAAGATTTTGATTGCACGGTTTCACTCAAAGGATATGTTTCGGTTGGGGCAGCAGGTTTTGAAGTGACCTGCTCAGCGACGGCAGGGACTTGCGAACAAGCAACACAGCAGGCTTCCACTTGCTTGTCTGCAGCCATTAAGACAGTTAGAAAAATAATGTTATAGTACTCAGGCGGGTGTTAAATATAATAGTATGAAAATCTGTACAGTGTTTTTGATTGTATGTTGGGGACTTAATCTTTCAGCACAGGATCATATTGAGCAGCAGTTGGTCAGATACCAGGTTCGTTACAACCATCTTTTTGACCGGGGGACTGATATCAAGCAGTATGATGCAAGTTTATTTCTGCAAGGTGAAAAATCTTTGTTCACCATGAAGCGAAATGATAAAATTCAAGCCGCTTATCAGTCCAATTATTTTGATGCGAGTCCGGATAGTTTGTTCACCGTCTACAAGGACTTTGAATCAAACTCTTTGTTGTTTGATTTTTTTCACATGCATCAGGGCAATACTTTTTATGCAGATACACTGCATCCAATGGAGTGGAAATTGGAAAGTGAGGAGAAAACTGTGGGGGGTATACCATGCAAGCGAGCGACGGTTAGATTCAAAGGGAGGGATTATGTTGCTTGGTATGCCCCTTCCATTCCAATTTCAAACGGACCCTGGAAGCTCGGTGGATTGCCAGGCCTGATTTTAGAAGCAAGTGATGTTCGAGGAGAATGGCATGCGGTATTCACGCAAATGCGTGGATTGGGATTCATGGATTTTGGGTATTTCGAGAAGTTGGTTAACAAGGGTGTTGCAAGTTTTGCAATGTTTGTAAGTGATTTAAAGGATGTTTTGAAAAGAATGACTGGCTCATTGTCAGGACAGGGAGAAGCAGATTGTTTTACATGTGAAAGCAAATCGTTGGTCAAGCTTCACATGTGGGAAAAGATTGATTGATGAGGAGACTGTTCCTGGCATGGGCCATTTCTTTTCAATTGGTTGCCCATGCACAAATTTCAAATCAGAGCGCTGCACCTTTTAAAATAATTCCGGAAATCCTTGTGAAGCCCATCAAGGGTGTAGTGAGGATTTCTCGGGATACTATCGCGTTCAGTATTGGAGATCATTTGGATCCTGGTACGGTCAAGGTAGAGGATATCTTCAACCAACTCATTGGCTTTCAGGTCACAGAGGAAGGAAGAATTTTCTACAACGGCAAAGAGATAGAGGCCATGTTGATTGATGGTGATCCCGTTGCTGCATTTGATTATAGAATAATTGCCAAACATCTCAATGCTAAGATGTTTTCAAGTATTGAATTGATTCAGCATTATCAGTCCAACCGCTTTGATAAAGATTTTATCAGCACCGATGCGGTAGCAGTCAATTTAAAGATGAAGAAAGAGTATAGCAGAAAATTAAATGCTGATATTGCCGCAAAGCTGGGAACACCCAAAGGATGGTTGGCCAGCGCCGATATCAGTCGCCTGCGATCAAGACTTAAATCTATTATAGCACTGAATAGAAATACAAATGCTGAACGGTCATTGATTGCATTTTCTGATCATGGAAATTCGAATAAAAGAATGCATGCTATATCTGATTTTACAATGCATCCATTGGCAGTGCAGGGCTTCCCTTTCAAGAATCATCATCTTTCCAACAATACATCTTATCAGCTTAAATCCACCCATTCAATTCGTATAGGCAGGTATCAGCAATTGAATATTGCATTGGATCAACGAAGTGTTGATCAATACTTTGCACAAATGCAACGTATAGAGTTCAATGGCTTTGAGCGTTTCAGCCGCACTGAAACAAGAAGTACCCAGTTGCATCAAATTCGATCATCTACTGGCGTGAACATGATGTATGTGCACGATCGAATGAAAAACAACAGGGGGAAGTATGTATTTCAATGGGAACGCCAGCAATTGCATGAGTCGCTGTACGATACTGTTTCGCTTGTTTCTTCTTGGATCAACAGGGGGCTATCTGGTCAGTCGAGAAATGCAGTTTATTTTTCCGGTGAGGAGAAACTGCGCCTCTTCAATAAAAATGTATTGGAATGCAGGGTTGAGGGATCTTCCAATAAGTTTAATCGCAGTATTCAGGATCATCTGATCAAATCGAATCAGATAGATTTTGTACAGGATTTTATGCTTGGGGAGATGTCGTCATCCTTCCGGATTCGAAACAATGTTTTTCAAACTGGAATCAGGTTTTTAACAGAACAGCCTGGGATGAATGGGGTGTTTTATAAAAAGTATGTTTTTGTAGAGCATCAATCTCGCATGAGCAGAAAAATTCAATTGCAAACGGAAGCTGCTGTTGGGACGGGTCGTCTCATGTTGAAGGGCAATTCATTTGGAGATGTTATTCATCAACTAAAAGGCCAGTTGATCTATACCAAATCCATGTTCAATCAGTTCTATTTTCTGTACATGTCGAGACGCACCATTCCTGATATTGATGTATGGGCAATGAATAATATTTATCTATCGCAAGCGGGGTATCAATATCTAGCACCACCCGTTGAATTTACTGCAATGCGAAAGATTGAAGCAGGAAAATTATATCACAATGTGTATACCGGTTTGCAGTATCGTTTCAGCAGTAATTATCAGGTAGTAGAAAATGACATGACACATGGATACGGGTTTCAGTCATATATTATGACAGACACCATACAGTTCAATGGGCGCAATCAAAGTTTTCAGGTGCTTGCTGAGGGATCGGTTTTTCTGCATACATACAAGATCAGGCTCTCTGCCAATTATCAACTATCATTCAGTGGTTTTATGCAATCATTGCTTGGGAATCCAATGGTGATTCAGATGAAAAATCAGACGGCAAAGATCACTGCAAAAACAGCCTGGCAGCACCCGTTTCAAGCTGAGGTATCTTTATCAATGAATCAAATACAATCCAATACCGGATATGCAGAAAACAGTTTTATGATATTTCAGCAACATGTTCAATTAAAGTATAAACCATGGAAAGGCGGGTTGGCAGGGATGTACTGGCAGTGGATTCATCCGCAGAGTGGACAGACTTACAGCTTCATGGATTTATTCCTACAGATTCAAATATCTCGTTCATTCAGTGTAAAATTAACTGGATTGAATTTGATGGATATGAGACAGTACCGGCAGCAACATCTCATTGCTTATGGAATGCAACAGGTGTCTGCAATGCTACAGGGTCGAAAATTACAGTTGACATGCAGTGTAAATTTTTGATTATTCTATTTCAATTACTTCTGGACTGCTTTCGTTCCCTGCCCTGTCGATCGCACTTACAATAACTTTTTTCAATTCAACCTTTTTGCCATCCACCATTTTGAATGTATTCAATATTTTTTTGTTGGTGGATTTAGGGAGTATTTGATATTCCCAGTTGTTGTCAAAGTTTGTATACAGGATGTACTGGAAAACATCATTCTCTTTTGGTTTCCAATTCAATTCAACTGCTGCACCTGTTTTTTTCATGCTAGTAGCAGGATGGCTGGGCGGAATGGAATCCAGCCATTTGCTGGCAGGTACCAATGCAGTGGATTTATAGGGACCCTCTTGAAGGGTTTTGGTGAGCGTCGGATTTTTGATCAGCATTGATATATTCCAATGCACCACTCCATTGCTTTTGGGGATCAGTTTTCTTCCAAATTCTATTTCCTGTGTGATTTCAGCATTGTCGGCCCTGCCATATTTGTCGGTATTGATATTGATGCCCGGCCATAGATGTCGTTGAAAGGTATTTTCTTCTTGCCACCAGCTGAGCAGGACAGGAAAACTTTGCTCAGTTTTGCTTGTTGGCCAATAGAGTTGGGGAGTGAAATAATCTATCCATCCTTTGTTCAGCCAAAGTTTTGCGTCAGCATATAATTTTTCATACTGATCGAATCCTTTGATGGATGGAGGGAATCCGGGTCGCCATATGCCAAACGGACTGATCCCAAATTTCACATGCGACTTGGATGCCTTGATTTCTTTGTAAACTTTTTCAATCAAGGTATTGACCGATGTTCTTCTCCAATCACCTTTGGAGAGTGTACCATTGTTGTTGATGTATTCTTGGTATGATTTTTCATCCGGAAAGTCATTGTCACCGTTGTAAGAGGGGTAGGGATAAAAATAATCATCGAAGTGAATGCCATCCACATCGTATCTGTTTACGATGTCCATGACCACCTTTGTGGTAAGTTCTTGAGTTTCTTTTTTGGAGGGATCCATCCAGTAAAAGCCTTCTTTCAATTTGTACACCATTTCAGGATTTTTTCTGACGATGGATTCGTTGCTGATATCTTTTGAGCTGGTATGGTGCGCGCGGTAGGGATTCAACCAGGCGTGAAGTTCCATTCCCCTTTCATGTGCTTCATCGATCCAGAATTGCAGTGGATCATAAAATGGTTGAGGTGCCTGGTTTTGTTTTCCTGTGAGGAAGTAAGACCAAGGTTCGTAATTGCTTTTGTACAATGCATCGGCTTGGGGGCGGACTTGCAGAATGACAGCATTGAAGTTGTTGCTCTTGAGATATTCAAGCAGTTGAATTGCTTCCTGTTTTTGCTCAGCCGTTGTGAGTCCGGGTTTACTTGGCCAGTTGATATTGGCCACACTTGCGATCCATGCTGCGCGGAATTCGCGCGGAATTTGGGGGAGTTGTAAGCTTGCCCGCTGAGGCGGGTTGTTGGTTGTAGGTTTGGAGTTGAAGGTTGACAGTTGACGGTTGACGGTTGAGGTGGTTGTAGGTTGTAAGTTGTTGGTTGTAGGTTGTAGGTTTTGAACTGATGTTTGGGAGTTGACTGTTGACGGTTGACTGTTAACCGTTAACCGTGAACTGTCAACTGTATTCCCTTTCCCCTCAACCCTTCCCCCTTCTCCCTTCATCACCACCTCCCTTCTCGTAGTAAAAGGCGAGTATTTGGATGTAAAGTTCTTGATGCTTGTGCAGCTATATATTGTAATTGAAATAAGTAAAAGCTGAATAAATCTTACACGCAGTTTCATTGCTGGGGGTTTTAGCAAAATTATGAAAGCTTAGATGATATATTTTTGTAAAAAATAAAGTCATGTGGAAAGAAGAGAGCAATTCCCTTTATAAAAAATTTCAGTTCAAGGATTTTAAGGATGCTTTTGCATTTTTGACAAAAGTTGCCATGGCAGCAGAGCAGGCTGACCATCATCCTACCATCAAGAATACTTGGAATACGGTGGAGTTGTGGTTGTCAACCCACGATGCAGGAAATATTGTAACTGATAAAGATCGAAAGTTGGCGAAGATGATTGACGGATTGCTTTGATATCTTCCGAGAAATCTTGCTGCTTATTTTACATTCAGATTTGTTCCATCAATTTCTACAGTCTTTTTTTGCAGTGCGCTTGATGCCGGTCCGTTTGTTACTGATCCATCAATGGAAAAATTCGATCCATGCGCAGAGCAGTTGAATGTGCTGGAAGATTTTACAAAATTGATGGTTGCTCCTGCATGTGGACAAGCACTGGAGAATGCAACGAAGCTGGTAGCCACATTGCCGGATGCGGTTCTCACGACCACCACACCTTTATCTAAAACGAAGTCATTGATGGCCAGTAATTGGGAACTCAGGTTAAGCGTGAGGATCACATTAGAGCCCGAATTGGAGTTATTGTTGTTGTTATTATTCCCAGTATTGTTGGAAGGGGTTGTGCCATCTTCTTTTGAGCATGCCTGCATCATGCAACTGATGCAAGTCAGGGTGAGCCCCCCTGTGAGTTGATTGATGAATGATTTTCTGTCCATCCAATTACAACAAATCTTCGTGCTTTCTGTTCATAATTTTGGGGTTTTATTTCATAAATATATTTATATCATCATTTTATGC
>JBEGMC010000062.1:0-12626 GCA_041183265.1 Bacteroidota bacterium | reverse complement strand
TCTTTGCACCATGTTTCAAAGCCTGCAAAAGAAATGGAAAGTCACCCCCCAACAGCTGGTGCTGATCCTTTGCACATTCGCCACTACCGGAACCCTCACTGCCTACATATCCAGAAGCATTACCGAGTGGCTTCAGCTCGATCCGGTCAATGACAGGGAATGGAGACTGGTCCTGCGTTTGCTGGTACTGGTCTTTGGCTACCAGTTCATCATCCTGGTCGTATCCTTTTTCTTCGGCCAATTCAAGTTTTTCTGGAATTATGAAAAGAAAATCCTTCGCAGAATGCGTCTCCTGCCGCCTGCGCCGGCCCAAATCGCCATTTTTGCGTCCGGGAAGGGGAGCAATGCAAAGAAAATCATACAATACTTTGAAAACCATAAAAATATACATGTAAAACTAATTGTATGCAATAAGCAAGTTGCGGGTGTACTGGAAATCGCCGACAGGCATCAAATCCCGACCCTTCTACTGGACAAACAAGGGTTCTATGAATCCAAAAAATATGTTGAATATATTGAAAATCAACATATTACACATATCGTGCTGGCTGGATTTCTCTGGAAAATACCAGAAAACCTGATTCAAGCCTATCCCGGACACATTATTAATATACATCCAGCCCTTTTGCCAAAATTTGGCGGGAAAGGGATGTACGGTGAGCGCGTCCACCAATCTGTGATCGATTCGGGTGAAAAAGAAAGCGGCATTACCATCCACCAGGTTGATGAAGAATACGACCACGGAAAAACAATTTTCCAGACTTCCTTAGCAGTCGACGAAAACGATACCCCCGCTTCCCTCGCTGAAAAAATACACGCATTGGAACACCAACATTTCCCGGCACAAATTGAGAAATGGATCCAACATCATTGATTCTTGCTGAAAAAAATCATCATATCATCCCTCCTTATATTTTCTGCCCTATGTTCCACATCACAGATTTGGCTGACAGGCAGGGTATATGACTCCACGAGAATGGTGGCAGTCCCTTCCGTAAAAGTGTCGACCAAAAAAGGGGTGGTTACCTATACCGACTCCATCGGGAGATACGGGTTGAACGTAGATAAAACAGATTCCATCACATTTACTTTCCTCGGCAAATCAACCGTCTACTTTCCTGTCAAAGAAATCAATTACCCGGCAGGATTTGATATCGCCCTGCAAGTGACGGTGCAAGACAGATACAAAACACTGAAAGAAATTGTTGTCATCAAAAAAACATACAAAGAAGACTCACTGGAAAACAGAGAGCGATACAGAAAAGTATTTGAGTTTGAAAGAGGGGGACTCCAACTTTCAGAAACAGGAACAATGGGAGGAACACCCGGACTGGATCTCACAAGCCTGATCAACTCATTCAGGTTCAAAAGAAACAAATCACTCCGATCGCTTCAAAACAGATTGATTGAAGAAGAACAACAAAAATTTGTCGACAGCAGGTTCACCAAACAACTGGTGAGGCAAATCACCGGACTCACCGGAACCAATCTTGAAAAATTCATGATCGCCTACAGACCATCCTATGAAATGGTGGCATACGCTGAACAATATATATTCTATCAATATATCCTGGATGCATCCAAGTATTTTAAATCTGGCATCCTCCCCAAACCCCTGCTGAAATAAATTCATCCTTTTCATTAACTTCAATACCAATTGAAGTATACAATGAAAAAAATTGCTTTCACTGCTGCTTGCACTTTTCTCTCCATCGTTTCAACTGCACAATCGTATCAAAAGTTGCATAAGGAAGCCATTGTGATCGATACACACAATGATTTCATCAGCACAAGCATCGAAAAAAAACTGGGATTTGATCAATCACTCAAAGGCATGACCCATTCTGATCTCAAAAGAATGAAAGAGGGCGGGATAGATATCCAAATATTTTCCATCTTCTGCGATGAAAATTATGGCAAAGGCACTGCTTTCGCATTTGCAAACAGAGAAATGGATTCGATGTATGCCATCATCCAAAGAAATCCAACCAAAACCATGTTGGTGCAAACACCCGACGACCTTGCAAATGCAGTAAAAGCAGGAAAGCTGGGATGCATGATGGGAGTGGAAGGTGGACATATGATCGAAGACAGACTGGACTACCTAGACAGTTTGTACAAGAGAGGCGCACGATACATGACACTCACCTGGAACAACAGCACCGAATGGGCAAGTTCCGCTGCTGATGAAAGAGCAAAAAACAATTTGGGACATCCATACGGACTCAATGCGTTCGGAGAAAAAATTGTGAAACGCATGAATGAACTGGGAATGATCGTCGATATTTCTCACGTGGGTGAAAAAACATTTTATGATGCGGTACGCATTTCCAAAAAACCGGTGATTGCTTCACACAGTTGCGCATACACACTCTGCCCTGTTCCAAGAAACATGACAGATGACCAAATCAAAGCACTGGGAAAAAATGGGGGAGTGATTCATCTGAATTTCAACTCCGGATTTGTAGACAGCAGCTTCCCGGCAAAAAACCGCGCATTCATTCAACGACACCAGGTAGAGAAAGATTCACTGCTCAAATTGAATCCGAGTGACTTCTTTGCAAACATGCGCATCAATGAAAAATATAAAAACGAGATCGATGATGCACGTCCTTCGCTCTCACAACTGCTCGATCATCTCGACCACATTGTACGATTGATTGGAGTGGACCATGTGGGACTTGGATCTGATTTTGATGGCATCAATTCTACCCCCAGAGAACTGAATGATGTTTCCGATATGCCGCTTATCACAAAAGCATTGATGGAAAGAGGCTACTCAAAAAATGACATCAAAAAAATATTGGGAGGAAACTTCATCAGAGTATTCAAAGAAAATCAACAATGAAAAAAAGTTTGATCATTGCCTTTCTCTTTTGTGCACAACTCCTGTGTGCACAAAGCAAAGAAGATATTGCAAGATGGGAATCAACATCCAAAAGAATCAACATCGTCCGTGATAAATGGGGCATCCCGCATATTTTCGGAAAAACAGATGCCGATTGTGTTTTCGGTTTGTTGTATGCGCAATGTGAGGATGATTTTCAAAGAGTTGAAATGAATTATATTACCATGCTGGGCAGAACCAGCGAGGTGAAAGGCGACAAATATATTTATGATGACCTGCTGGTGAAAATGGTCATCGACTCTGCCTCATCCGTAAAAGATTACAATGAGAGTCCGGAGTGGATGAAAAAACTCCTCAACGCTTTCGCAGATGGCGTAAACTATTATTTATATACCCATCCCAAGGTGAAGCCTGCATTGCTGAAACAATTCAAACCATGGTACCCGTTGACATACACGGATGGAAGTATTTCAGCTATTCAAACAAGCAACCTCACAGCAAAGGATATTCAAAACTTTTACGAAGGCAAAACTTCGGATCTGACCCATATCAAACAAAAAGACCATGAGCAACTGATTGGTTCAAATGGGTTTGCCATTGCACCCTCCAAAAGCATTTCAGGAAATGCCATGCTCTACATCAACCCGCATGTAACGTTTTATTTTAGGCCTGAAGTACATATGATGAGTGAAGAGGGACTCAATACCTATGGTGCAGTAACATGGGGACAGTTTTTTGTTTACCAGGGATTCAATGAACACTGTGGATGGATGCACACTTCCAGTGAGGCAGATGTGGCTGATCTCTATGAAGAAACCATCATTAAAAAAGACGATGGCTATTATTACAAACATGACAATGCACTGAAACCCGTAAAGGTTCAACCTGTTGAAATCTCATATAAATCCGGAACGGGTTTTGAAAAAATGAAATTTGATGTATTCTCCACCCATCATGGTCCTGTGATGGCAAAAGAAAATGAAAAATGGATTTCCATGCAATCCAATAACAGATCATTGAATGGATTGATTCAATCATGGAGCAGAACCAAAGCAAAAACCTTTGCTGAATTCAAATCCACCATGGATCTAAGAGAAAACGTATCCAACAATACTGTCTATGCAGACGATCAAGGAAACATTGCTTATTGGCACGGAAATTTCATGCCAAAAAGAGATATCCGTTTTGATTGGGATGATAAAGTGGATGGATCTACTTCTGCAACCGACTGGAAAGGTTTGCATACAGTGAACGAAACCGTTCATTTGTACAACCCAGCCAACGGATGGCTTCAAAATTGCAACTCTACTCCATTTACCGCTGCGGGTCCGGGTATACTTTCCAAAAATAAATACCCAACCTACATGGCACCCGACAGAGAAAACTTTCGCGGAATCAATGCCGTCAAGTTGTTGGGCAACAGTGGGAAAATGGATATCAATGGACTCATACGGGTTGGGTACGATACCTATTTATCTGCATTTGATATTTTACTGCCTCCACTATTTGCTTCCACCAGAACACAAATTGCCGACAATATCAAGCCGGATATCATGAAAGCGATTCAATTATTGAATCAGTGGGACAGAAGATCTTCCTCTAATTCTGTAGCAACAACGATTGCCATTTTATGGGCAGAAAGAGTATTGCCTTTTTTAATGAGAGATAGAAAAGGGGACATTGATCTCACCATTGAATTGTCAAGACTGCTGAAAGAGATGCCAGACAATGAGAAAATTAATTTTCTGTATGAGGTACTGAAAAAATTAAAATCTGACTTTGGAACATGGGAAGTGAAATGGGGCGACCTCAATCGCTTTCAGAGAATTGAAAACAAATTGAGTCCCCGGTATGACGATACACAACCGAGCATCCCCTCTCCATTTGCCTCATCCATGTGGGGCAGTCTTCCTTCCTTCAACAGCAGGGTACTGGACAATACAAAAAAGAGATACGGGTATGGCGGAAACAGCTTTGTTTGTGCAGTTGAATTCGGAAAAAGAATAAAAGCCAGATCGCTCTTGGCAGGAGGAGAGAGCGGTGACCCTGCATCCAAACATTTCAAGGACCAGGCTGAAATGTATTGCACGGGTCAATTTAAAGATGTTCTTTTTTACAGAGAAGACATCATGAAAAACATGGAAGAACAATACAACCCAGGCAAAAGAAAATAACAAATACATCCCCCATGAAAAAATTATTCAGTGCGCTGTTCGTCTTCATGTCCCTGACAGGACTTTCCCAGGAAATTGGTTTACAACTTTATTCCATCAGAAATGAAGTCAAACAAGATTTGAAAGGAACCCTTCAAAAAATTCGGTCAATGGGAATCAAGGAGTTGGAAGGTGGTGAAACATATGGAATGGGTGTGGATGCATTTACCTCCATGATCCATGAGATGGGATTTAAAATGATTGGCATCGGAGTAGATTACGATGCATTGACCAAAGATCTAGGTCCGGTCATTGAACAGGCAAAAAAGATGGGTGCAACATATGTCATCTGTTTTTGGATTGGCCACAACGGAGATGAATTTGGAATGGCCGATGTGGAGGAAGCAGCAAAAAGATTCAACAACGCAGGTAAAATATTCAAAGCAGCGGGACTCGAATTTTGTTATCACATACATGGATATGAGTTTCGTCCCTCTAACAACGGCACTCTGTTTGATGACCTGATGGCAAAAACAGATCCAGCGTTTGTGGGGATTGAACTGGACGTGTATTGGGCCAAGCAGGGATGTGCAGATCCTGTTGCACTGATCAACAAATATACTTCCCGCATCAAAATGCTTCATTTGAAAGACCGTGAGATTGGAATGAAGTGTGACAACAAAGGTCATGCTGATGAAGAAACCAATGTGGTATTGGGAAATGGAGACGTGAACATACCCGCTATTATGCAAGCAGCCAAAAAAGCAGGTGTAAAGCATTATTTCATTGAAGATGAATCTTCAAGAGTTATGAAACAACTCCCATTGAGCATTGCCAATCTGAAGAAATTGAACTAAACAACAATCAATTCATAAAAATCTTCCGGAATGAGATATTGCTCAGCCAATTGTTTCAATTCATGCGGCTGAATGGATTTGATGACATCCACATAATAATTAAAATGTGATGCATTCATTCCATGTAAAATCAAATT
Organism: Bacteroidota bacterium; assembly: GCA_041183265.1. Classification (GTDB taxonomy): domain Bacteria; phylum Bacteroidota; class Bacteroidia; order Chitinophagales; family Chitinophagaceae; genus Pollutibacter. Next base: position 6,631 of record JBEGMC010000062.1, on the reverse strand, counting down.
CTTCCAGCGCCCAATGATATGAAATGGTCCATCTAGGTCTCCGAGGAGGGTCCCGATCAGATAATTTTTCACCAACAGCAATTCTTCTTTGCCTACCTCATGCATGCGCAGCTGATCCATTTCATGGTATACTTCTTTTACTGTTGCTTCACATACATCTCTTCCGGCCTCTGTACTGATTAAAATCGCACTGGCATGAATATGGTTCATCAAATAACTGTATATGCCATAGGTATATCCCTTGTCCTCTCTTATGTTGGTCATGAGCCGGGAACCAAAAAATCCGCCGAACAGTACATTCAATACCTGCAACTTTGGAAATACCGGATCGGTTGGAAGTGGGCAGGCACGGGCAATGCGAATGGCACCCTGAACTCCTTCGGCATCATTTAAAATATTCCACTTCTTTTGAGAAGCAGGAAGAATGGCATGTGTGGGCGATTTGACTTCAGTCTTATTGAATGGAAGTTGTCCGAAATATTTATTCAACAGTTCCTGAAAATTAGATGGAAGAATCCCCGCGGAAAAAATAGTGCAGTGGCCGTTTTTATAAAAAGCATTGTAATAGGCAAGCAACTCTTCTCTTTGCAAGGCATCATAATCTACCATCTCACTGTAAACTCCGTATGGGTGTCGATCTCCGAAGAGCAATGCATCTATTTTTCTGCCTGCGATGAAATCACACTTTTTGAGGTTGACAGCCAACCGCTGTTTCATGTTTTGTTTATAAATCAACAACTCCTCCTCCGGAAGAATGGCATCTATAAAAATTTCCTGCACAAGTCGAAGAATATGTTCAAGCTGCTTCGATAAACAATGCAGTGAAACAACAGCGGTTTCATTGTAACAGCTTCTGTTGAGGTATGCACCATAGAAATCAACAAACTCGTTGATCTCGTAAGCGGACTTGCTGGTGGTTCCATTTTTCATTAAAAAATTGGCAGCCGAAGCAACCAGTTTTTTTTCTTCGAACCAGTTTCCGGCTTTGAAGACCCATTCTATCTGCACAACCTCTTCGGTTCCGGCCTGCACACTGTAAACATCTACGCCATTGTCGAGCTTGAATACAGCAGGACTTTTCAAAGAGATGCTGTATTCAACCGCGTCTTTGATATGCGGGGCTAAAGATCGATTCAACATGGTTGTCATTTTTTAATTGGCCAAATACCAAATCGTGTTGCTGTTGGTATCTTTCAGCACATCTTTTGCAATTCGCTGCAAATCTCCTGTGGTTACATCCTGGTATCGTTTGAATTCCTCATTCATCAAATGACCATCGCCGAGCAATTCATAAAAAGCAAGACTGCCTGCCCGATTCATCACACTCATGTCTTCAAAAGCCATCACGCTCTCAGTTTTGTTTTTCACTTTCTGCAGCTCCCTTTCATCAATCAATTGAGTTCTCACTTTATCCAGCTCTGATTCAATGGCTTCTTCGGCCTGTTTGATTTCAATACCTTTCACCAGTTGTCCCTCGATGGTAAACAATCCTTTGTCCAGACTTCCAAAATGATAACAATTGATCTGCGCAAACAATTGCCTTTCCTTCACAAGTGCCTGATACAAACGGGAAGAAGCTCCCCCGCCTAAAATATCCGTCAACAAATCAGTAGCATAATAATCATGCTCCAACCGAGATGCCATGTGCCAGGTCTTGTAGATGGCATCCATGGGGACATTTCGTTTCACGGTCATTCTTCTCTCTTCATGCTGTGTTGGCTCTTGAGCTACTTGTCGATTGTACTTGACTCCAGCTGGAATTTCACCAAACCATTTCTCAGCCAATTTTTTTACATGTGCAGTATCAACATTACCAGCCACAACCAAGATGGCATTGGCAGGAGTATAATGTTTGAAAAAGAATTGCTTAACGTCATCCAATTGTGCAGTCTCAATGTGAGCAAGCTCTTTCCCAATTGTCATCCATTTGTATGGATGGACCTTGTACGCCAAGTCACGCATCATATGCCAGACATCGCCATATGGCTTGTTGATGTAATGCTCTTTGAATTCCTCACATACGACTTTGCGCTGCACATCCAAGCTTTTCTTGCTGAATGCCAAACTCAACATGCGGTCGCTTTCCAGCCAAAAGGCAGTCTCCAAATTTTCTGCAGGAAGCTGACAATAATAATTGGTGAGGTCGTTGGTGGTATAGGCATTGTTTTCACCGCCTGCCAATTGGAGTGGTTCATCGTAATCAGGAATGTTGACAGAGCCGCCAAACATCAAATGCTCAAACAAGTGTGCAAATCCGGTTTTGGATTCATCTTCATCACGTGCACCCACATCATACAAGACATTGACAACCGCCATGGGGGTGCTTCGGTCTTGGTGGACCAATACCTTTAACCCATTGTTCAAAACAAACCGATCGAATTGTATCATCCCGCGAAATTAGTTATAATATGCTGACCGGTTTCAGATTTAATGTAATGATATCTCCATCACGCATAATGAGAAAAGTCAGTTTCTCTCTCACAGATTGAAGTTTTACCCTGTATGACTGAATGCTTTTGGAAAAATCATTGTTGATGGCGAGCACATAATCATTTTTTTTGAAACCGGCTTTTTCTGCAGGTGATCCGGGAGCTACTTCATCTATCAAAATTTCACCGTCCACATAATACATGGCCAATCCGGTATAGGCATAATCAAAAAAATCTTTGAACTGACTGTTGGGAACAATATGCAATTCCTGTTTTACATAATTGAAAGTTGTATTGAATCTTCTCAGCAAATCATTCCCCAATAATCCTCCCAACAAAGGATAATTGGTAACGTTGTAAGGGTCCTCAAAGACGTGGGTAGGAACCTTCCTGAATTTATATGGACCCACTTTCACCCATTTAACTGTGGTATACCGCATGACCATTTTTCCACCCAGTCCCTCTGCCTGTGTGATCACAGGCGGCTTTCGTTTTCTGTGCAATACAGCACTGTCGCGCGCAAAACTTTCTGAAATCAAAAAATTCAAGCCTGCACCCGTATCAAAATAAAATCTGCTCATCATTTCTCTGCTGTCCTTGAAAGATGTTTGTTGAATGGGGATGGCTGTAAAAATAGGATTCAACATATAGCCTCCACGTGGGTATTTGTATTCGCCTGTTGTATTTACAGTGATGATGGTGTTGTCGTAATTGATGTGCACGATGTATCGAATGAAAAACGAATAACCAATGATGCCGTCGATTTTGATACCATATACATTGGTCAGAATTTCATAATCATTGACATGAAAATTCAAACGGTCGACGGTGAGTCCCGGAAAATAAAGTGTTGCATCATTTAAAAAAGAAACTTTTTTTATCCCACCAATGCCCTTGATCTTTTTTTCGGATGGGGCAACCGGAATCTTGTACTTCTCAACCGTCATTGAATCGAGTGAAATTCCACCACTCCCCGTATCCAAAATAAATTGCAGGCTGTCAGGATAATTATTCAATTTGGCCTTGACAATGATGACACCGCCTGAAAGCAATTGAAAAGGAAAACTGGTCAATTTTTTGGATGGAGGGTCAATGAATTGTTCCTGGGCTCCAAGCGTGCTTGTGCCAAAAAAAACCATTGCCGTATATATACACTTCAACAAAATCCTCATTCCATGCTTATTTGTTAGTCAACACTTAAATTACAACAATCATCCCTTGATTGTTTGGGGTATGCACTAACTTTGCAAAACGCTTAACACAATACAATGGGTGAATTGAAGGATTTGTACCAAAAAGCACTTGGCTTTGAATTTCTGACTGCAGAAGAGGGGTTGTTTTTATTCAAGGAGGCTCCACTGACAGAACTGATGCATGTAGCAGATCAGATGCGCATCCAACAGGTACCCCATGGCAAAGTGACTTGGCAGATTGACCGAAACGTAAACACCACCAATGTTTGTATTGCGAATTGCAAGTTTTGCAATTTCTATAGAATTCCCGGTCACCCTGAGGCATACATCACGGACATGGATACCTACCGCAAAAAAATCCGTGAAACACTGAAATGGGGAGGCGACCAGCTGTTGCTGCAAGGCGGACACCATCCCGAACTGGGACTTAAATATTATGTAGATACTTTTCGTGCCATCAAGGCTGAGTTCCCTGACATCCGTTTGCACGCATTGGGTCCCCCGGAAGTAGCCCATATCACCAAACTCGAAAAATCAACCCATACCGAAGTACTCAAAGCACTGAAAGAAGCCGGTATGGATTCATTGCCCGGTGCAGGTGCAGAGATCCTGGTAGATCGTGTAAGAAGATTGGTGAGCAATGGAAAATGTGGTGCACAGGAATGGCTGGATGTGATGGCAGCCGCACATCAATTGAATATCACTACTTCTGCAACCATGATGTTCGGACATGTGGAGACATTGGAAGAACGATTTGAGCACCTCATCAAAATCAGAGAAGTACAATCACGCAAACCCGATCACGCAAAAGGATTTTTGGCATTCATACCCTGGACTTTCCAAGATGTAGATACCTTGCTGGCAAAGATCAGGGGCGTACAAAACATGACAACACCTGAAGAGTATATCCGCATGATTTCCATCAGCCGAATCATGTTGCCGAATGTTAAAAATATTCAGGCATCATGGTTGACAGTTGGTAAAAAAATTGCACAAATCTGTTTGCATGCAGGTGCAAATGATTTTGGTAGCATCATGTTGGAAGAGAATGTAGTGAGTGCGGCCGGTGCTCCTCACAGGTTCACTTACAAGACCATACAGGAAGCAATCAAAGAAGGCGGATTTGAACCGCAATTGAGAAACCAGGAATATGATTGGAGAGCCTTGCCTGAAAGCATTGAGGAGCAAGTCATCAATTACTAATACACAGGTCAATGGAATGTACGCGCATCTATTCCATTCATGATCATGCCATCACCTTTGAATTCGCAGCAATCATCAGCGAATCGATCAATAAGCATGTGATTGCATTGAAAGCTTATACCGATGCACATCCATTCAAGGGCTTCATCGAATCAGTTCCTGCATACAGCAGTCTTACTGTTTACTTTGACGATGGTACAAGCAAGGAAGAAGTCATTCAAACCATCAACACATACAACCATCAACTGTCAACCGTCAACCATGAACCGTCAACAGATTGCATAACCATTCCCGTCTGTTACGAACTGGGAGAAGACCTGGCATCGGTTGCAGCTGCATTGAAACTTGATCAAGAAAAAATCATATCGATGCACTGCAGTCAGACATACAGGGTATATATGATTGGATTCACACCGGGTTTCCCTTACATGGGATCCGTTCCGGAAGTCCTTGAGATGCCGAGAAAAAAAATCCCATCGCTGAACATTGAAGCAAGCAGTGTTGCCATTGCCGGAAAACAAACCGGTATTTATCCCAAGAACTCCCCAGGTGGATGGCATGTCATTGGTAAAACACCCATCAAGATGTATGATAAAAAAAGAGAGCCTGCCTGTTTTCTGCAAGCGGGTGATCTTGTCAATTTCAAACCGATTTCAAAAGAAGCCTTCGATCAATACCAATGAGCATCACCATCATCAAACCAGGCATCAGCAGTTCGCTTCAACACTTTGGACATTGGGGGGAGCAGGCATTTGGTGTAAGCGTAGGTGGTGCTATGGATGATTTTTCCGCAAGCATTGCCAATATAATTTGCAGCAACGAAGCAACCGCCCCTGTCATTGAAATGACCTTGCATGGAACAGAAATACTATTTAATAAAGCAGCTTGCATTGCCATCACAGGCTCAGGCTCCATTGCAACCATCAATGATACAGAAGTACCGTATTATAAATTGTTGCAGATACCTGCATATGCAATTTTAAAAATGAAACAAAGTGCCAAGGGGTGCAGGTCCTATTTGGCTATCGCCGGAGGATACAAGGATCATGCATGCGGTACACCATTTACAACTGGCGATGTGATTGATGTTGAAGAGCGTCCAAACAGTTTCAATCGAATCCATCATGCAGAAAACAAAATTGTAATCTCACATTGGAAAATTCAGTTGGAAGAAGATGAACTGCTTGAGAAATCGATTGATTGTATCGAGGGACCAGAATTTGATTGGTTTGAAACCAAAGAACAATCAGCATTTTTTTCAAACAGATTCACGCTCTCCAATCAATCAAACAGAATGGGATATCGATTAAATGAAAAAATTGCTGGACCAAAAGAAAAAAAAGAATTGATTTCAACAGCAGTAACCAGAGGGATTGTTCAAGTTACCCATGATGGGACTCCCATCGTATTGATGGCTGATGCTCAAACAACAGGCGGATATCCAAGAATTGCACGCATTGCCCCGGCCGATATTGCCAAACTTGCACAATGCAGACCGGGAGATGCCATTTGCTTCAAAAAAATTACAGAAGAAGCGTCACTGCTGAAAACAAGTCAGCAGTTGAATGCATTAAAAAAAATCAGATCATCCATTCAGATGATCCAATGATCATGCCCTGGTCAGCTTGATTGGAGGTGTTTGGTTAGCATTCCACTGACATACGTACAAATTCTCGTCATCATCTACACAAACGTCATGTCCGTGCATGAATACACGGGAAGCATCCTGCAGCGTAGGTTGCAATACTCCATTTTGATATACAGGAGCATTTCCACCCGGACTCGATACTACTTTATTCTTTGAAT
>JBEGMC010000061.1:0-44834 GCA_041183265.1 Bacteroidota bacterium | reverse complement strand
GGTGTGCTGTACATCAAAAAGGATAAAATCAAAAATGTTTGGGCTTTGCTTTCCAATAATGAGCCTGATGGAACAGACATCCGAAAGTTTGAATCACTGGGTACCAGGTCATTCGCATCGGAAATGGCTATTGGAGCAGCGATTGATTTTCATGATGTAATGGGAAGTCAGCGCAAGGAAGAAAGGTTGCGTTACTTGAAAAATTATTGGGTGGATCAGCTAAATAATCACCCCAAGATTTCATTCAACCAACCGCATTCAAAAAATCTCTCCTGTGCAATTGCCAACGTGGCGGTTGCAGGAAAAAAACCCGAAGAGGTTTCTGCAGAACTTTTTTCGAAGTATAAAATCCATGCGGTTGCCATCAATTGGGAAAATATCCATGGGGTAAGGGTAACGCCCAATGTATATACATCCATCAAGGAATTGAACAAGTTGGTGGGGGCACTGAAGAAAATTGCCGGGTAAAACCCCCAAAACAGCCTTTTTGCCATCAAATCGCTCATTTTTTAGCCAATTTCAAGGTCTTTTTTGAGGCGTTTTTCGCCAATTCTGCTAACTTTGCCGTCCCCAAATCAGGCTGACAAAACAGCTTGAAATTTAAACAAAAGGAGGACATAAATAGTGGAAGAAAACAACACACTAACAAATCCGTCAGTTGCTACAGCTCATGATGATTTTGACTGGAGTATTGACAAGCGCAATGTTGCCCGTTACAACAACGAGGAGCAACAAAAGTATGATGCCGTTTACGAGGGCACATTCAAAACAATCACCGACGGTGAAATGGTTCAAGGTACCGTAGTAGGTATGACCAAGACCGACGTGGTGATCAACATCGGTTTCAAGAGCGATGGACTGGTTTCATTGAATGAATTCAGGGACTTGCATGACTTGAAAACCGGTGATGTAGTAGAGGTGATGGTAGTGGAAAAAGAAGACAGAGAAGGACATCTTCATCTCAGTCGCAAACAAGCACGTATCAGCCGTGCCTGGGAACGCATTGTTGAAATGCACAAAACAGGTGAAGTTGTTTCAGGTTTTGTTACCAGCAAAACAAAAGGTGGTCTCATTGTCGACATCCTCGGTATGGAAACATTCTTGCCTGGATCTCAAATTGACGTGAAGCCTGTTACAGATTACGATCAGTTCGTAGGTAAAACAATGGAATTCAAGGTGGTGAAAATCAATGAAGCCATCAAGAATGCTGTTGTTTCCCATAAAGCACTTATTGAAAGCGATATCGAAGCACAGCGTGCTGAGATCATGGGTAAATTGGAGAAAGGTCAGGTGTTGGAAGGAACCATCAAGAATATTACCGACTTCGGTGCTTTCTTAGATCTGGGTGGTGTTGACGGTCTCCTTTACATCACAGATATCAGCTGGGGAAGAATCAACCATCCTTCAGAGGTATTGAAACTTGACCAGAAGGTAAATGTCGTTGTTTTGGATTTCGATGATGAGAAAAAGCGTATCAGCCTTGGCTTGAAACAATTGACTCCTCATCCATGGGATACTTTATCAACCGACATCGTTGAAGGCGCTACTGTAAAAGGTAAGGTAGTCAACATCGAAGACTATGGTGCTTTCTTGGAAATCACTCCTGGTGTTGAAGGTTTGGTTCACGTAAGTGAAATCACTTGGGCCAATACTCCTGTAAACGCCAAAGAATTCTTCAAGCTAGGTGATGAGTACGAAGCAAAAGTTGTGACACTTGACAAGGATAGCAGAAAAATGAGTTTGTCCATCAAGCAACTCAGTGCTGATCCATGGAATGAAATTGAAGAGAAATTCCCTGTTGGCAGCAAGCACAGTGGATTGGTTAAAAATATCACTCCATATGGCGTGTTTGTCGAATTGCAGCCTGGAATTGGTGGAATGATTCATATCAGCGATTTGAGCTGGTTGAAGCGCTTCAACCATCCTTCTGAATTCACCAAATCAGGTTCATCCATCGATACCATCATTTTGAACATTGACAAGGAAAACAGAAAATTGCAACTTGGACACAAGCAATTGGAAGAAGATCCCTGGAATGCGTTGCAGGAAACCTTCACCATTGGATCTATCCATGAAGGAACTGTAACCAAAAAAGATGACAAAGGTGCTTTGGTTCAACTTCCATACGGTTTGGAAGGATTTGCTCCTGCTCGCCATCTTGCAAAAGAAGACGGCAAGGTTGTTGGTGCAGATGAAACAGCTCAATTCATGGTGATTGAATTCGATCGCAATGAAAAGAGAATCGTGTTGAGTCATGCACGCATATGGGAGCAAGTTGCAGCTGATGAAAAAGAAGCAGTTGTAAAAGAGAAGAAAGCTGATGCGGCAAAAACCAAAAAAGCTGTAAAAGACATTCAAAACAAGGTTGAGAAATCAACATTGGGTGATTTGGGTGTATTGGCTGAACTCAAAAAGAAAATGGAAGGCGGCGAAGAAGCCAAATAACATTGAAATCCTATTATACAAAGGGTCTCCTCTCGGAGACCCTTTTTTATTGTATCAAATCTTTGATGTTTTCATGTTGTATTTCTTCCAGGGAAGAAATCTTTAGATCTGCGATATTCCATCGTGACATTTCAAGCTGTGATGGATGTGGTACAATGATGCATTTCATCTTCGCAGCTTTTGCAGCAATCAATCCGTTGAATGAGTCCTCAATGCAAATACAGGAGACAGGATCACTTTGCAATGCTTTGGCACAATCCAGGAAAACCTGTGGGTGGGGTTTTCCGTAGTCGAGATGTTCTGCAGATGCAATGGCGGAAAAATGATCGGCGAGTTGTAGTTTATTGAGCACTGCATGTATTACACCGAAAGGTGAAGAGCTCGCCAATCCAATTTTAAAATCCATATCGGAAAAAAATTTGATCGCATGGGCCACACCCTGCATCATATTGCCTTTGGTATTGATTTTGGTAATCAGTCGCTCTAAAATATCTGATTCAGTTTTTGCAAGATGCATGCTGTCAATCTCAAATACCCTGAACCAATGCTCAAGAAATTCGGGAGTTCTCAGTCCGGTTGTTGTGTTATATGCCTCCTCAGATATACTAACGTTAAACACTTTGAGGGATTCTTGTGCAGCTTCATACCACAACGGTTCAGAATCAATGATCAGTCCGTCCATGTCAAAAATTACCGTATCAAGTTTCATATGCGATGCAAAGCTAATCATATGTCATTTAATTTAAATTCATTATCTTGACCGGGTCGTATGAAAAAACTAAAGCAATTCAAGCTCGTGAGGAAGTTGGTGTACGCAGTGGTAGGCGCATTTACATACCCGGGCATTGCGATGGTAAACAAATTGACCATCTCAGGTACGGAATACCTGAAGGGTTTGCCCAAAAAAAATGTCCTGTTCGTCAGCAACCATCAAACTTATTTCGCAGATGTGATTGCATTCTCACATATTTTTTGTGCGGTAAAATGGGGAAAGAAAAATAAACTCGGACTACCATTCTATTTACTGAACCCATTTGTCAATGTCAATTTTGTGGCTGCCGAGGAGACGATGAAGGATAATTTGCTGACAAGACTTTTTACCCTTGCAGGTGCTATTACGATCAAACGCACCTGGAGAAGCAAAGGTGTTGACATCAAACGGGAAGTAGATCCGAAAGATTTTGAAAATATTTATGATGCCCTCAAAAAAAGATGGGTCATCACCTTTCCCCAGGGAACCACAAAGCCTTTTGCACCCGGCAGAAAAGGAACAGCACATATCATCAAAGAAATGCAGCCTGTTGTTGTACCTGTGGTTATCAATGGGTTCTGGAGAGCTTTTAACCGCAAGGGATTGGTATTCAAAAAAAGAGGCACCAATCTTTCTGTACAGTTCAAACCGCCGATTGATATTGATTACTCAAAAACGATAGATGAAATCCTGGATATAATCATGGATGCTATTGAGCAAAGTGCAGAATTCAAATTGAAGGGCCGCCATCACAGACTACAACCCTCATGATTGATTTTCAAACAGTGCCTTTAACTCTGTAGCTTCTGCGGGCTTCATTTTTTTGGCAAGAATGAGTCTCAGTTGTCTTCTTCTCAAAGCACCTTCAAACAATTTTTTTTCATCTTCCGTCTCCGGAATCAATTCCGGCACTTTTCTGGGATTGCCGTTGGGGTCCAATGCAACAAATGTAAAATAGGCCTCGTTGCTTTGGTATTTGTATTGTTGCGTGTAATCTTCTCCCCATACTTTTATGTGTATCTCCATGGAAGTATTGAAAGCTCTTGAAACTTTTGCTTCTATGTGTACCACATTCCCCAATTTGATGGGTGATACAAAGGAAATGTTGTCAACCGAGGCTGTAACACAAGGTGCATTGCAGTGTTTCCAAGCAGCCATTGCTGCTGCCACATCCATCCAATACATCAATCGTCCGCCCATGAGATTGCCATAATAATTGGTGTCATTGGGCAATACCAATTCAGTCATTTCAACTTTTGAATCTGCGGTTTTTTTTGAGTGCATGCTGCAAAATTAAATGGTTATTCTTTCCATGCGTGTTAAAAAATTTTCTGAAATATCCGCACCAATCCCTGCAATATCATCGATTTCCAAAAAATATTCATTGTACCTGGCACCTCCGGTGACGGGATCCTCCAAGTGCCCAAGCAAACACGTATCCAAATCGTAGAAACGAATATTTTCATGCGACATGGCCAGGTGAACCTTGGCAGTCAGTGCAAGTCTGCTTTCAACCATTCCTCCCAGCATACATGGTATCCCGTAAGAGGAAGCGGTATCTGCTATTTGGATGGCCTCATGGATGCCTCCGGATTTTGCCAATTTGATATTGATATAATCACAGCCATTGGACTGGATCATTCGTTCTGCATCAAAATGATCAAAAACACTTTCATCCGCCATGATGGGTATCTTAACCTGTTTTCTCAGAGCAGGTAAATGTTCATCCAGGCGGTGATGCATGGGCTGTTCACAAAATTCAATGTTGAATTTTTCAATGGACTGCAGGGTTTTGAGTGCTGTAGGGTAGTCCCAACCCTGATTGGCATCTATCCTCAGACCAATGGCAGGTCCCACTGCCGCTCTGATGCTTTCCACACGCTGTACATCTTCATCGCCATTTTTCCCCAATTTAATTTTGATGAACTTCACGCCATCCGCAATAAATCTTTTTGCTTTCTCGGCCATGGAATCCGGACTGTCAATGCCAATGGTCAAATCAGTTTGTATGCGCTTCTTTTTTCCTCCCAAAAATTGATACAATGGCATGTTGCTGGCTTTTGCAGAGATATCATAGAGTGCCATGTCAAAGGCACTTTTGATGGTACTGTTGAAGGATACATACGCATCAAATTCTTTCAGTCTGGATGCAATTTCCAACGGATTTTTTCCTTTGAGTATTCTGGCCAAATCTCTGCCCACATAAAAACAGGTATCCTGTGTTTCACCCACCAACATGGGAAAGGCGCTGCATTCGCCCACTCCATCAATTCCCTCGTCAGTATGGATTTTGATATATATATTCTGTGCTTCGCAACAGGTTTCGGTCGCAATGACAAAGGGCTCCATCGGAATGGTCAATCTGGCAATGTCGATCGAAGTAACTTTCATGGTAGTCAGCCTCTGATTATTTTTTTAGTTCTCAACAGATCCAAAGTTAGTCCTTCTGCATCACGGTTGTTGAGAAATGCAACTACATCATATAAAAACAGCATGTGATCACCGGCATCCATGCAGTTGCATTGCCGGAGAAGTACATAAGCAAGAGCGTCCTTAAGTACCTTGAAATTTTTCCACTCTGTTATGCGTCCCTTTTTCTCTAGGTAACTGATCTTGTCAAAATGGTTGCCTGATTTGAATCCCAAATGTTTGATCAGGTTGATTTGATCGCTGGACATCCACTGCAATACAATCATTTGCTCTTTCTCTGCAAACTCCAGGGTCTTTGTGTTTTTGTAAATGGCAACCGACATTCTTTTGGGATCCATGCTTGCACCTGCAACATAGGTGCATACATTTAAATTGTGCTTGTCCTTGTATTTTGAAGCGATGCTGTAAACGGGCAAATCAGTCCTGTTCCAAGGTCTTTTCATCAAAGAAATTTATTGATTTAGAGCATGGTGCCCTTTAAAAAGAAATAAGCGCAATTGAAATAGATGACAACGCCTGTTACATCCACCAGTGTGGCTACAAAAGGTGCAGATGAAACAGCAGGGTCTGCTCCCAATTTCTTCAGTGCAATCGGCAGCATTGAGCCGGTAATGGTTCCAAACAGTACAACGCCAATAAGGGATATGCCTACCACAATGGCCACAAGGACATAATGTGGGCCATATACAGCCGGGAAAATCTGTGACCAAAGAATGACCCTGAAAAATCCAATCAATCCAAGTACGGCACCCAACAGGATTCCAGAGATGATTTCTCTGCGCATGACATTCCACCAATCGGTGATGGTAACCTCTCCAACTGTAAGTGCCTGAATAATCAGGGAGGAAGCTTGAGACCCGGTATTTCCGCCGCTTGAAATGATCAGGGGAATAAAAATCGATAGCACCAGCGCTTTGTCAAGCGCCATCTCATAAGTAGCCATGGCTGTAGCTGTGAGCATTTCCCCGAGGAAAAGCACAATCAGCCATCCGATTCTTTTTTTGAAAAGCTTGAATATGGATATTTCCAGATAGGGCTGATCCAGCGCCTCTGTTCCACCCATCTTTTGCATGTCTTCGCTGAACTCCTCATTCGCAACCCAAAGGATGTCGTCAATGGTCACGATTCCAACGAGGATATTGTTGTTGTCAACTACAGGTAATGCCACACGGTTGTTCATCTTGAATACCTGATTGGCTTTCTCCTGATCATCGTACACATTCAATTCAATGTATCTGCCGTCTGTCAATGCACTTACCAATTGGTCGGGAGGGGACAATAAAAATTCACGGATCCTCACGTCATCCACCAATTCACCCTGGTCATTGATGACATAAATCACATCAATGGTTTCTGAGTCTTTTCCTACTTCTCTGATATGCTCCAACACTTCGGCAATGGTCCAGTCGGACTGCACAGCAATATAATCGGGGGTCATCAGGCGACCTACACTGTCCTCAGGATAACCCAACAAAGAGAGCGTGATTTTTCTTTCTTCTGGGTTGAGCAGCTTGATGAGCTCTCTCACCACTTTGGTTGGCAATTCTTCCAAAAAAGAGGTTCGGTCGTCAGCAGGCAGTTCATTCAGCAAGGCTGCAGTTTTGAGGGGCTGCAGTTCATGGATGATGTCTTTTTGAATGCTCAGTTCAAGAATCTTGAAGGTGCTGGCTGCTCTGTGGATGGAGAGATGCCCAATGATTTCAGTTGCTTTTTCCCAATTTTCCTCAATCAACTGTGCCACATCGCTGATGTTCAATTCATTCAGAAATTCAGGCATATCTCTCCTGTTTTCCTCTTGGAGGAAAAATTCGAATTGCTCCTGCAGGGTCATATCCTGATCGAATTGAATCATCTGTTCAGACTGATTTTTGCGAAATTAATCATAGTTTTCAAGCCTACAATATTAAGTTATGGTGCAGCCGTATTTAATCATACTTCCCACAGAAAAAAGAGGCAGAGGTGTCTTTGCAACAGACGATATTCCTGCCGGTACAACCATTGAGATTTCTCCAGTGATTGTCATGGAATCAGCTGACAGGGCTCATCTGGATCAAACCAAGCTACATGATTATATTTTCGAATGGAATCCAGTTGCCAATCAGTGTTGTGTAGGCTTGGGTTATATTTCCATCTACAACCATGCTTGTCCATCGAACTGCGCATATGAAATGGATTTTGAAAACGATTTGATGGAGATCCAAACAACAAGGATCATCAAAAAAGGAGAGGAGCTCTTTATCAATTACAACGGAAGCTTTGATGATGAAAAGCCGGTTTGGTTTGAAGTTCAGTAATTTTGTCAAACAATTTTCCAAATGCTGATTTTTCTATTGGGATTCATGGGATCGGGCAAGTCACATTGCGGTAAAAAAATTGCTGCTCATTTTGATGGTCGATTCATTGATTTGGATCAAGAAATTGAGCAATCAGCCCATCAGTCCATCCGTCAAATATTTTCATCACTTGGAGAATCCACTTTCAGGGAAATGGAGCGTGAAGCTTTGCACAAAATTGTGCAAATGCATCAAACATTACCCAACACCAAACATACAGTTGTAGCATGTGGAGGAGGAACGCCCTGTTTTCATGGGAACATGGATTTTATGAATGAAAACGGACTGACAGTTTGGTTGAACCCATCAGTTGATACACTTGTTCAGCGGCTGAAGAAAGGTCAGCTGCACAGACCTTTGGTTGCTGGACTGGACCATGATGCATTGGAGGAGTTCATCAAACAAAAAATGGATGAACGCAGTATGTTTTACAGCAAGGCTGTCCTGATTGAAACTTCTGATGATTGTCCACTTCAATTGATACAAAAACATATCGAACATGTTTAAAAACCATTTTGCTACGGGTTCCATTTTTTGTGGTATTGCAGTTGTCTTGGGAGCCTTTGGAGCACATGCACTCAAGGCCATCCTGAGTCCAGAATCACTGCAATCTTTTCAAACAGGCGTTCAGTATCAGATGCTGCATGGCATGGCTATCTTGATCGTTGGACTGATCAGCGAGCGTGTCCCGAACAAAAACCTGGGTCCTGTAACACAATTTTTCTCGGTAGGCATATTATTGTTTTCAGGTTCGATTTACATGCTCGCGTATTTAAAATACCAAGCCATTGATTTTCCTCCCATGATTGCACTTCTCACACCCATTGGAGGGCTGTGTATGATCATCGGTTGGTTTAGTTTGAGTTGGACTTTCCTGAGGAGATAAATTGATGTATTTTTATACCTCATTTACATATCCAAAATCTGAACCAATCAATGGCCAATCGATTGAAATCAACCAAAACTGAAGCAGACGCGGAAATCCTGGTTGATGATAAGGAAGAAGTGATAGAAGTCAAGTCACTTGTTCGGGATGAGCGGACCCATAAAATCATCGGTTCTGCATTTCTTTTCATTTGCTTTTTTCTATTTGTAGCATTCACTTCTTATTTGTTTACTTGGTCGGAGGATCAGGACAAGATTCGGGACATGGGTGCAAGGATATTGAGTCCCAACGATCTTGAAATCAACAACCTGCTCGGTAGCTTTGGAGCATATGTCGCCTTTGTATTTTTTGAATATGGATTTGGCATTGCATCCTATTTGTTTTGTTCTCTGTTTTTTGTTGTAGGGATCAACTTGATGTTTGATAAATCTGTGTTTTCCATTGCCAGAAATGTCAGGTATCTGATGATGGGACTCTTGGTGATCAGCGTGAGCGCCGCTTTTTTTGCTCCTCAATCTTCTTTTAATTTAGGAGGTGCTTTCGGAAAATTCTGTTCCAACTGGTTGAAGGGGGTGATGGGTTGGGCAGGCACTTTCGCCTTGCTTTCTCTCTCGATCTTTTCGTATGTTATATGGAGATTCAATCCTGTTTTCAAATGGCCTGTTTTTGCATTCAAGCAAACATCGTCAAAGCAGGATGTTGCTCTCGACCAGCCGTTGGCTGATGCAGTACCGGCACCTGAAGAGGTTCAGCCCAGGTTGGATTTGACCGAGGGAAATTCATTGAAGGAAGAAGCCAATCTGTTTCAGCCAAAACCCATGGCAGATCCTTTGATGGGCCCCTTGCATGTGATTGATGAACCCATAACGGAGTCCGCCGCTGAGTCCGCAGATCTTTCAGCTGCTGAAGCAGAAGAATTGGAAGAGGAAGATGTCGATGAAGAACTTCCGCTAGAAATCAAACCTCCCGCAGAAGAAGATACAACTGCAAAAACTGCTGCTGCTGTATTGGCATCTCCCAAATTTGATCCCATCGCTGATCTGAAGGGATATAAATATCCTTCTCTTGACTTGCTCGCACAGCATTCAGGAGAAAAAATTGTAATGGACCAACATGAGCTCGAAGCAAACAAGAGTCAGATCATGAAGACCTTGCAGGATTATGACATTGAAATCCAAAAAATATTTGCAACGGTTGGTCCAACGGTTACATTGTATGAGATCATCCCTGCTGCCGGTGTGAGAATATCACGCATCAAAAATCTGGAAGACGATATTGCGTTGAGTTTGTCAGCACTGGGAATTCGCATCATTGCCCCTATACCAGGAAAAGGAACCATTGGTATAGAGGTGCCGAATGTGAAGAAAAGCATCGTAGGCATGCGGTCCTTGCTGGGTTCAGAGAAGTTTCAAAAAAATGATTATGCTTTGCCCATTGCACTGGGTAAAAAAATTGACAATGAAAATTTCATTGTTGATCTGGCAACGATGCCGCATTTGTTGATGGCAGGTGCCACCGGTCAGGGTAAGTCAGTCGGACTCAATGCCATTCTGGTATCTCTATTATACAAGAAGCATCCATCGCAATTAAAGTTCGTATTGGTAGACCCGAAAAAGGTTGAACTCAGTTTATACCGGATCATTGAAAAACATTTTCTTGCCAAATTGCCCGGAGAGGAAGATGCGATCATTACTGATACACGAAAAGTTGTGAATACGCTCAATGCTTTGTGTATTGAAATGGACGAGCGGTATGACTTGTTGAAAGATGCCGGTTGCAGAAACATCAGAGAATACAATGAGAAATTTGTAGGCAGGAGATTGAATCCTGAAAAAGGCCATAAGTTTCTGCCCTTCATCGTGTTGGTGATCGATGAGTTTGCAGACTTGATCATGACCGCAGGCAAGGAAATTGAAACACCCATCGCGCGCCTTGCTCAATTGGCACGTGCGATCGGTATTCATTTGATCGTCGCAACACAAAGACCTTCTGTCAATATCATCACCGGTACCATCAAAGCAAATTTCCCTGCCCGTATCGCATTCAAGGTGTCGTCGAAAGTCGACAGTCGCACGATCTTGGATGTTGGAGGTGCTGAACAACTTATTGGAAGGGGTGATATGCTTGTATCTTATCAAGGCGAGGTCACCCGTGTTCAATGTGTATTTGTGGATACACCTGAGGTGGAGAAAGTTGTGGAATTTGTAGGTGAGCAGAAAGGATATCCATCTGCATTTGAATTGCCGGAGGTAGTTGATGAGAAAGACAATGAGGATCGGGACTTGGACCTGCTCAGCAAAGATCCATTGTTCAACGAAGCAGCCAGTTTGATTGTTCAAAGCCAAATGGGCTCTACATCATTGATTCAAAGGCGCTTGAAGTTGGGATACAATCGGGCAGGACGCTTGATGGATCAATTGGAAGCAGCAGGAATTGTGGGTCCCAGCAAAGGCAGCAAGGTCCGAGAGGTTCTTTTCAAGACCGAATACGAACTTGAACAGTTTTTAAAATCAATGGAATAGTCTTTTCTTTGCAGGTATTATCTATCAAGCCACTCATTATGTTTTTAACCCATCGTCTTTTCATTTTGTCGGCTGCATTGATGTTCATGGTTCCATCTCTTGCCCAAGCTCCCAAGGGAATGGGGAAAAGCGATCCGGAGGCCAAAAAAGTGCTCGATGCGGTCAGTGCCAAATTCAAGACATTCAAGGCCATCAAGGCTGCATTTGCTCTTAAAATTGAGAATGCTGCCGGCAAGGTACAAGGTGTGAAAGCAGGCACTGTATTGATGAAAGGAGTTAAATACAGGGTATCCATCACGGGTCAGGAAATATTTTGTGATGGAATAACCATCTGGACATACGATGTTGCTGCAAAAGAAGTGCAGGTCTCATCTCTTGACAACAGTTCCGGTTCTATCACTCCACAAAAATTGTTTACCAATTTTTATGATAAAGATTTTTTGTTCGTTCTAGGACAGGATCTTAAAAAGGGTGGAAAGACTTATAAGGTAGTTGAGCTGACTCCCATTGACAAGACAAAATCATTCTTCAAGGTTGTGCTCGAGGTTGACAAGGCTACCAGTGTCATCATGTCAACCAGGGTGTTTGAAAAGAACGGCAACAGGTATCTGTACGCAATCAATTCCATCAATACCAATGCTACAGTTGCGGATGAAAGCTTCAGTTTCAATCCCAAAAAATATCCGGGAGTGGAAGTAATAGACCTAAGATGATGGATCTGTTCCCCATCTGTACGTTTTGATCTGCATACCAGCTAAATCAATGATCCTATCAACCACTGTGGATGCAACTTCTTCCACTGATTGGGGATTGGAATAGAAGGAAGGTGTAGCAGGACAAACAATCCCTCCAGCCAGTGTGATCAATTCCATGTTCTTGATGTGGATCAAATTGTAAGGAGTTTCTCTTGCAACACAAATCAGTTTTCTTCTCTCTTTCAACATCACATCTGCAGCCCTTGTGATCAGGTCACCCGAAACGCCATGTGCGATTCTTCCCATTGTTCCCATGGAGCATGGAACGATGATCATGGTGTCGTATTGCCCAGAGCCAGAAGCAAATGGGGCATTGAAGTCATTCTTTTCGTAAACGGGGAAAGGGATGTTCAGGTAATCTTCATTGCCCAATTCAGTTTTCCAGACTGTTTTGGCATTTTCTGAAAACACGACAGATACCTGCTCCCATTGATCTTTGATCAGTCCAAGTTTTCTGATGAGCAGATCAGCATAAATCGATCCGCTTGCTCCTGTAATTGCGATGACAATTTTTTTCTTCAACATTGATCAGGCTTCAGCCATTTGTGGAATGGCCTCACTCTTGTACGCACCCTGATCCAACTTCTTCTTTGTTTCTTCGAAAGCTTTCAGCGTCAACTGAATGTCTTCGTCGGTATGAACAGCCGTTGGAATGAGTCTGTAAATGATGTGGCCCTTCGGTATTACAGGATAAACAACAATCGAGCAGAAAATGTTGTAATTCTCTCTCAAATCTGTAACCATCGAAGTAGCCTCTTCGACTCCCCCTTTCATGTAAACGGGAGTAACGACCGAATCTGTTTTGCCTATATCGAATCCTTTTTCTTTGAGTCCATTTTGAAGTTTCAGCGCATTTTCCCACAGTTTGTCTTTTAAGGCAGGCTGTGTTTTCAGCAATTCCAGTCTTTTCAGATTGCCCACAACCAGTGGCATGGGAAGGGATTTTGCAAAAATCTGGCTTCTGATATTGTATCTGATATAGTCAATAATTTGTTTGGGTCCGGCTATGAAAGCTCCAATAGATGCCATTGATTTTGCAAATGTTGAAAAATACAAATCGATCTCATCCTGCACACCTTGTTCTTCACCTGCACCTGCACCTGTTTTACCCAAGGTGCCGAATCCGTGTGCATCGTCGACCAGCAACCTGAAGCTGTATTTGCCTTTCAGGGCAACAATTTCTTTCAATTTGCCCTGATCGCCTGCCATTCCAAAGACACCTTCAGTGATCAGCAATATGCCGCCATTGTTTTGTTTCTCGATCAATGCCTGCGCTCTTTGCAATTGTTTTTCGCAGTCAGCCACATCATTGTGTTTAAAGACAAAGCGATGTCCTGGATGCAGTCGAAGACCATCGATGATACATGCATGGCTTTCTGCATCATACACGATTACATCGTGTCTTGAGCAAAGCACGTCTATCAGGCTCATGATTCCCTGGTATCCGAAGTTGAGGAGGATGGCATCTTCTTTCATTTCGAATGCCGCCAATTCTCTCTCCAATTGTTCATGGTTGTTTGAATTTCCGCTCATCATCCTTGCTCCCATAGGCAATGCGAGGCCGTAGGCAGCTGCAGCATCAGCATCCGCTTTTCTGACCTCTGGATGGTTTGCCAGTCCGAGGTAATTATTCAGACTCCATACAATTTTTTCTTTCCCTCTGAAGTTCATTCGGGAACCGATTTCACCCTCCAATTTGGGGAATGCAAAATAGCCATGCGCTCTCTCACGGTGCTGACCAATCGGACCGTAGTTTTTAATGAGTCTTTCGAAAATATCTGCCATGATGATCGGGTTGTGTTATTAATATGCAAAGATAATTTTTTTAGAATTATCACGCTGCCAGAATGTTCATAATTCCACCGTTGAGTAGGTTTTCAAAACCCTAACTTTGTTGGAAGCACAAATACCCAAAGAATGAAAAAATTGATCGCTTTCAGCCTCCTTCTGTCTTTCGCACTGACATCATTCGGACAAAAAACAGTAAAACCTGCCAATGCTCCAAAATTGGTCATCGGAGTAATGGTAGATCAAATGAGGTGGGATTATATTTACAGATACCAGCACAGATATGGATCCAATGGATTCAAACGGATTTTGAACGAGGGATTTTCATGTGAGAACACCTACATATCCTATGCCCAGACGGTAACAGCAGCCGGACACGCATCGGTATACACAGGTTCAGTTCCCGCCATCAATGGCATTATGGGAAATGATTGGTATGACAGATCACAAAAGCGCATGGTTTATTGTGTCGAGGATGATGATGTGAAAATTGTCGGAGGAAATGGCAACAAGGAGCCGATGTCGCCTAAAAATCTGATGTCGACAACCATCACCGATGAACTTGAATTGGCAACCAATTTCAGGTCCAAAGTGATTGGCGTTGCCATCAAGGACAGGGGAAGTATTTTGCCCGCGGGACATGCAGGGGATGCAGCTTATTGGTATGAATCAGCTTCAGGAAATTTTGTATCAAGTACCTGGTACATGAAAGAGCTCACACCCTGGGCAAATGAATTCAATCAGAAAAAATGGGTCGATCAATTGTACAAACGCAATTGGGAGCTGAGTTTTCCTTTTGAAAGTTATGTGCAGAGCCATATTGCAGATCCTGCTTATGTGAAATCGCCTTTCCCCAGAAAACTTGAATCCAACATTGGAAAAAATTATGGAGCCATCGCATCCACCCCTTGGGGAAATACACTCACGTTGGAGTTTTCAAAAGCAGCAGTAGAGGCAGAGAAGATGGGTGCTGACAGCATACCTGATTTTCTTGCCATCAGTCTATCATCACCTGATTACATTGGACATGCATTCGGACCCAATTCAGTGGAGGTCGAGGATAATTATATCAAACTCGACAGAGATCTCGCCAGTTTTTTTGAATTTCTGGACAAGAAAGTAGGCAAAGGAAATTATTTGTTTTTTATGACAGCTGACCATGCTGTTGCCCATGTTCCCGCATTCATGGCTGAAAACAAATTGCCTGGTAAGTCTATGAAAGCAAACAAACGGGCCGAGACCGAAACCATGAAAAAATTTGGACTCAAAAGACTGGTGGAGTCGCAGGCAAATTATCAATATTACCTGGACAGGTCCTATATCGATTCATTGGGACTTGACTTCAAGTTGGTGAAAGCACACTTCATACATGAATTGAATAAAGACGAAGATGTACTGACGGCATTTGACAATGAAGAAATCAATGCAGTAAACCTTCCGGTTGAATTCAAAGAGATGTTTCAAAAAGGGTTTAACCAAAAACTGGCAGGTGATGTACAAGTGGTGTACAAGCCCAATTATTTCTTTGGGGGTGCAACTGGAACTACACATGGTTCTATGTTTCCATACGACTCACACATACCATTGTTGTGGATGGGGTGGGGCGTTCAGAAAGGCATCACCAACAGAAAAGTTTACATGAGTGATATCGCTGCAACTGTTGCAGCGCTCTTGAAAATCCAAATGCCCAGTGGCAATGTTGGATCAGTAATACACGAAGTCATTAAATAATTTCCATGCAGCAGTATCTTGATTTACTTCAGCATATTTTAGACAAGGGTACAGACAAAAGCGATCGTACAGGTACGGGTACCAGAAGTGTTTTTGGATATCAGATGAGATTCAATTTGGAGGAGGGGTTCCCAATGGTGACTACTAAAAAAGTACATTTGAGAAGCATCATTCATGAGCTGCTTTGGTTTTTGAAAGGAGAAACCAACATTCAATATCTAAAGGAAAACGGTGTGAGCATATGGGATGAGTGGGCTGATGATCAGGGTGAACTGGGTCCGGTTTACGGAAAACAGTGGAGATCCTGGCAGGGTGCTGACGGGCACACACACGATCAAATCAGAGAATTGATTGATCAAATCAAAAAGAACCCCGACAGCAGAAGATTGATTGTGAGCGCTTGGAATGTTGGTGAGCTTTCCCAAATGGCCTTGATGCCCTGTCATACACTTTTCCAGTTTTATGTGGCGGATGGAAAATTATCCTGTCAACTGTATCAGAGATCGGCAGATGTATTTCTTGGGGTTCCCTTCAACATTGCTTCCTATGCCCTGCTCACCATGATGGTGGCACAGGTTTGCGGATTGAAGTTGGGTGATTTCGTTCACAGTTTTGGTGACGTGCATCTGTACAACAATCATTTTGAACAGGCAAAGCTGCAGTTGACCCGCACGCCTTTCCCCTTGCCAACCATGAAAATCAATCCGGAAGTAAAAGATATCTTCGGATTTAAGTTTGAAGATTTTGAGTTGCTTCATTATCAGTCTCACCCTGCTATCAAAGCACCTGTCGCTGTATAAATATATTTGAATGATCATTACCGTAGTAGTTGCTGCTTCTAATGAAAATGCCATTGGCAAAGACAATCAATTGCTGTGGAAGCTCCCCAATGATTTGAAGTTTTTTAAAAACCTGACATGGGGAATGCCAATCGTTATGGGGAGAAAAACATTTGAATCCATTGGCTCCAAACCACTGCCGGGAAGAATGAATATTGTGATGACAAGACAACCCAATCTTGTCGCTGAATCAAGTCAACTGCTTACAGCAGATGCTTTCGAGAAAGCGATCGCTTTGGCAGGGCATGCTGGATACAAAGAGTTGTTCATCATTGGAGGAAGTGATTTGTACAAACAGACCATCCCCTTGGCGCATAAAATTTATTTAACGCGGGTGGACGCATCATTTGCTGATGCTGATACGTTTATCGATGCAATCGATCCAACAAGTTTTCAATTGGTTTCATCCGAGCAGATGTCAAAGGATGAGAAACATCAGTACGCATATCGATTTGAGACCTGGCAACGTAAACATTCTTAAAATACTCCTTTGATGTACAGCAAAGGGTTGTTGATTTTTAAATACATTTCTTTCTGGCTGAAAGCATCCAATGGAAAGGGGCATGGCGTTCACTCACCATTTGTTTTTGATTTCATCCAGCAGGTGTTGCGTGATATCGATCCTGCTCAAGTTGAGTTTGAAAAGATAGAATCCAAGCGAAAGGATTTGTTGTCTTCTGATGAGGTTATTGAAGTGCTGGATTTGGGTGCCGGGTCTACTGCCGGTAATCACCAAAAAAGAAGGTTGCGCACAATTGCAAAAAATGCAGCAAAACCTGCGCGTTTCGGGCGTTTTTTTTTCAGGCTTATCAGGAACTATCAAATCGATTCCGTGCTTGAACTGGGTACATCTCTTGGTTTGACAACACGGTACTTTTCAAAAGCATTGCAAAATGGTTCGGTAATATCTATAGAAGGTTCTCCTGTAATTGCAGGACTTGTTCAGAGAAGTCTGGTTGAAGAAGGGTATAAAAATACGCAGATCCTACAAGGGGATTTTGACCATCAGTTGATTCCATCTTTCAATCAGTTGAACGGCAAAAAATTGATTTTTTTTGATGGCAATCACAAGTATGTACCTACCATGAGGTACTTTAAACAAGTGCTGCCATTGTGTGGGGAACTTGATATACTCGTTTTTGATGACATTTATTGGAGTGCTGAGATGGAACATGCCTGGTCAGAAATTAAAAATTGTGAAAAAGTGACACTTACTATTGACCTGTTTTTTGTAGGCCTGGTGTTTTTTAGAAAAGATTTCAAAGAAAAGCTTGATTTTATGATAAGGTTCTAAAACAATGCCCCAAAACAGATCGAGTTTTTGATTATTTTTGCCCCTCAATTGAACTCCATGGTCGTTGGTGTTTTAAAAGAAGTGTCTCCTGAAACCAGGGTATCACTCATCGCAGAAGGTGTTGCACAGTTAACCAAAAAGCAAATCAAGGTATGGGTTGAAAGCGGAGCAGGGCTGAATGCCTACTGTTCTGATGATGATTACCGTGCTGCCGGTGCAGAAATCAAATCTTCCCAGGAAATTGCTGATCAAGCCGATATTGTCTTATCCATCCATGCGCCTGCCATCTCAATCAGAAATGGGGTAGTACTCATTGGCATGTACCAGGCAAGATTTGAAAAGGAACGGATCAGCAACTGGAATAAGCAGGGAGCTGTTGTCTTCAGCATGGAGTTGTTGCCCAGAACAACCAGGGCACAAAGCATGGATATTTTGTCGAGCCAGGCAAATATTGCAGGGTACAAGGCTGTGCTGACTGCTGCCAATGCCTATGGCAGGTATTTTCCCATGTTCATGACAGCTGCAGGCAGCATCGCGCCTGCCAAAATATTGATATTGGGTGCAGGTGTAGCCGGACTCCAGGCGATTGCCACTGCAAAAAGATTGGGAGCAGTTGTAGAAGTATTTGATACGCGTCCAGCTGTGAAAGAAGAAGTCCAGAGTTTAGGTGCAAAGTTCATCGAGATTCCCGGTGCGGCAGATGCATCAACAGCTGGAGGTTACGCAGTGGAACAATCTGAAGAGTATAAAAAGAACCAGGCCCAAAAAATTGCTGAAAGTGCAGCCAAGGCAGACATCATCATTACGACTGCACAGATTCCAGGCAAAACAGCTCCGATATTGATCACAGAAGAGATGATCAAAACCATGCGAAGAGGCAGTGTCATTATTGACCTTGCCGCATCAACCGGAGGCAATACACCGCTTACCAAAAATCGTGAAACAGTTGAGCACCATGGAGTGAAGATCATTGGCGACAGTAATTTGCCTGCTACCATGCCTTCAGATGCCAGCAAACTCTACGGTAAAAATATTTTAAACTTCCTGCAACTCATCATCAGCAAAGAAGGGAAACTGATATTGGATACAGAGGATGATCTCGTAAAAGGATCTCGTGCCCAGGCTTGATCAATAAAACTGAAACTATGAATCAAATGCTTCAATGGATTGCCGCACATCAGGAAATGATCTATGTGGTTGTACTCATGATTTTTGTTGGAATTGAAGTGATTGGTCGCGTACCAAGTGTCCTGCATACTCCATTGATGAGTGGTGCAAACGCCATCCATGGTGTAGTAATCATTGGTGCCATTATTGTGATGGGGAAGGCTGAAGATGGAAATGTATTGGCACTGGTGCTTGGATTTCTTGCTGTGGTGCTTGGAACCCTTAACGTGGTCGGTGGATTTGTAGTTACTGATCGCATGCTGGAAATGTTCAAGAAGAAAAAATAACTCACCCAAAAGTTGGATCTCATGGAATTGAATCTTCTCGTGCTATGTTATTTGATCGGCTCCGTAACATTCATTGTCGGTCTGAAAATGTTGTCCAATCCAGCTTCTGCAAGGAACGGAAACATTGTTGCTGCTGTGGGAATGTTGATTGCTATTCTGGGAACCATTTTTTTATATGAAGAGAACGGACAAAAACTTGGCAATTATACCTGGATATTTGCTGCCCTTTTGATTGGCACAGTTGCCGGTACAATGATGGCAAAACGGGTACAGATGACGGCCATGCCAGAAATGGTAAGCCTTTTCAATGGCATGGGTGGCGCCTGCGCTGCATTGATTTCAGTGATAGAGTTCAGGCACCTGGTTCACACAAGTGATGCTGCAAGCATCGATCAAACCAGTTTACTGATCATCATGCTCGGATTGATTATCGGAACAGTTTCTTTTGCCGGTAGCATGATTGCATGGGGCAAATTGAACGGCAGCATCAAAGATTTTGCTTTCAAAGGACAACACATCATCAATATTGTATTGTTGTTGATGACGTTGCTGCTCGCTGGACACAATATCATCAATCGTCCGGATCAAATTGAATTGTTTTTCTACGCTGTGGTTGCGCTTGCCTTGATTTATGGAATATTTTTTGTACTTCCCATTGGCGGGGCAGACATGCCTGTTGTGATTTCATTGCTGAATTCATTCACGGGAGTAGCAGCAGCATGCGGTGGATTTCTATATGATAACAAAGTCATGCTCACAGGCGGAATTCTGGTTGGTGCTGCAGGCACATTGCTTACCATCCTGATGTGCAAGGCCATGAACCGTTCACTTCAAAACGTGCTCATTGGTTCCTTTGGTGGTGGAGCAACAGCAGGCGGTGCATCACAGGCTGCCGGCGGAACGTACAAAGAAGTTACACTCAGCGATGCAGCTGTTGTAATGAGTTATGCCAACAAGGTAATGATTGTACCAGGATACGGACTGGCTGTGGCGCAGGCCCAACACGTTTGTCATGAACTTGAAAAAGCGCTGGAAGCAAAAGGTGTTGAAGTAAAATATGCCATTCATCCTGTTGCAGGCAGAATGCCCGGACACATGAACGTTTTGCTGGCAGAAGCAGATGTCAGTTATGAGAAATTGCTTGAGATGGAATTGGCAAACGAAGAATTCAAAAATACCGATGTTGTGCTTATACTCGGTGCGAACGATGTTGTCAATCCCGCTGCAAAATCTGATCCAGCCTCTCCAATATACGGTATGCCCATCCTGGAAGTAGAGGAGGCCAAACACGTGATTGTCAACAAAAGAAGCATGAAGCCTGGTTATGCGGGCATTGAAAATCAACTCTTCTTTCAGCCCAAGACTTCCATGCTATTCGGTGATGCTAAAAAAGCACTCCAGGATCTGCTGGCAGAAGTCAGAAATCTCTGATAGATATATTCATCTCGCATAGTATGGAATGCTTAATTTTAAGCATTCTAAATCAACACTCATGCGATATCTATTTACCCTCTTGCTGCTTTCCTCGCTCACGCTTGCTTTCTCACAGCAAAAAATAACCGGATTTTTCCCGGGTAATGTTTCGAAACAATTGGAGGCTGAGAAACAATTTGACGGATACCTGAATGCCAAAGACCAAGATACCTGGTTGCAATTTCTTTCAGCACGTCCACATCATGTGGGTTCTGCCCAGGGCAAAGCCAATGCTGAATACATGGCAAACCTGTTTCGTCAGTGGGGATATGAAACTGAAATCGCCACATACAATGTGCTTTTCCCCACACCAAAATTCAGACAACTGGAATTATTGGGTCCCCATCCATACAAGGCAAAACTCCTGGAAACTGCATTGAAGGAAGACCGTACATCTTCACAACTGTCAGAGCAGCTTCCAACCTACAATGCCTATTCTGCTGATGGAGATGTTACCGCTGAGATTGTCTTTGTCAATTGGGGCGTACCGGCTGATTATGAAATGCTTGAAAAGATGGGGATCAGCGTAAAAGGAAAAATTGTCATTGCAAAATACGGTGGTTCCTGGAGGGGCATCAAACCAAAAGTTGCTGCAGAGCATGGGGCCATCGGATGTCTAATATATTCTGATCCGCACGAGGATGGATATTTTCAGGGGGATGTTTATCCCTTGGGTCCATTCCGCCCGGAACAATCTGTGCAAAGAGGCTCTGTGATGGACATGCCAGTGTATCCTGGTGATCCCACGACGCCATTTGTAGGATCCACTGCAGATGCCAAAAGATTGAAAAGAGAAGAAATCACCACCATCATGAAAATTCCTGTGCTTCCCATTTCATACGAGGATGCATTGCCTTTGTTGAAATCATTGAAAGGTCCGGTCGTTCCTGAGTCATGGAGAGGAAGTCTTCCCATCACATATCATGCTGGACCCAGCGAGCACAAAGTCCACTTGAAGCTGGCATTCAATTGGGACTATAAACCAATCTACAACGTGATTGCAAAGATGAAAGGAACTGAATTTCCAGATGAATGGATCATCAGAGGCAATCACCACGATGGATGGGTGAATGGTGCTTCTGATCCGCTCAGCGGGATGGTGGCAGAAATGGATGAAGCGAGAGCGATCGGTGAGTTGGCAAAAAAAGGAATCCGGCCCAAGAGGACGTTGGTATTCTGTGCATGGGATGGAGAGGAGCCTTCTTTGCTTGGCTCTACAGAATGGGTTGAGGATCACGCAGAGGAATTGAAAAAGAAAGCAGTGCTCTACCTGAACTCAGACGGCAACAGCAGGGGCTTCATGGGATTCGGAGGTTCACATGCATTGGAGAAATACGTCAATGAAGTAGCTGCTGATGTAAATGATCCCCAAACGGGCGTTTCTGTTTTAGAAAGAAGGTATGCAAGAACCCTGGCAAGTGCTGATGTCTCAAGCAAGTCAAAACTTTATGGAAACAGATACATGAAAATAGGAGCATTGGGTGCAGGATCTGATTATTCTCCGTTTTTTCAACACCTTGGAATTCCATCCGGCAATGTGGGATATGGAGGCGAAGGAAGCGGTGGTGAGTATCATTCCATTTATGATTCTTATGATCATTTCATACGTTTCAAGGATCCGGGATTGTTGTATGGTGTAACCTTGGCAAAAACTGCCGGAAGGATGTTGCTCAGAATGGCCAATGCCGATGTGCTGCCATTTGACTACTCTATACTCACCCATACAGTCAATGGTTATTTCAGTGAAATAAAATCGTTGATCGAGCAAAGCAGGAACCAAGTGGACATAGAAAATAAACTGATTGCTGATAGAGTATATCAACTGGCTGCCGATCCGAAAGAAAATCTAAAACATCCTTCTGCAAAACCCGTCGTTCCATTTATTGATTTTAGTCCGGTTGAGAATGCACTTGCACAAGTGAAAAAAACAACTGACCAGCTCAGCATCAGCTTGAGAAAAGCAGATCTGTTGGATGCAGCATCATTGAAAAAACTGAATCAACTGCTTTATCAGGCAGAACAAAAATTATTGGATGAAAAGGGACTTCCCCGTCGCCCTTGGTACAGACACCAGATCTATGCCCCCGGTTATTACACGGGATATGGTGTAAAAACATTGCCCGGACTTCGTGAGGGAATAGAAGAGGCAAACTGGATGGAAACCAGGGAACGTATGGAAGTATTGTCAAAAGTACTTTTGAAGTTTGATGCTACATTGCAAGAAGCAGCTTCCATTTTATCAAAATGATACTTCCCCAGGGATTCGTTGATTCTTTAAAAGCATGCGAGGGCTTCGATGAAAATTCTTTTGTGGAAGCGCATCAGGACATACCTGCCGTTTCTGTTAGGATCAATCCACTCAAGATCAAGAGTGCATCAACATGTTTTCAGGAGCTCATTTCCGGTCGTATTCCCTGGTGTGAGCATGGTTTGTATTTGAGGGAACGTCCGCGGTTTACCCTCGATCCGCTGTTGCATGCGGGTACTTATTATGTGCAGGAAGCTTCCAGTATGTTCCTTCACCATGTTGTTGAAAATATTTTACCTGGACAAGAAAACCTGAAAGTGCTTGATCTCTGTGCTTCACCTGGAGGGAAGAGTACATTGCTGGCATCCATGAAACAATTTGATTTGGTGCTCTCCAATGAAATCATCTCAACCCGTCTCCCAGCCTTGAATGAAAACATTGTGAAGTGGGGGTCTGCGAAATCACTCATCTCCAACAACGATCCCAAAGATTTTCAATCACTGGGGGAAATATTTGATGTAATGCTGGTTGATGCACCCTGCAGCGGAAGCGGTTTGTTCAGAAAAGATCGGGATGCGATGGGTGAATGGAGCGAAAAGCATGTTGACTTCTGCGCAATTCGACAACAACGCATATTGAACGATGCAATGGCTGCTCTCAAACCAGGGGGATTCTTGATATACAGCACTTGCTCTTTCTCTTATGAAGAAAATGAAGAGAATGTCGATTTTTTGTTGAACAAAGGATTTTTGGATTCTGTGCAAATAAGTATACCGGATGATTGGGGAGTTGTAAAGACGCTGTCTGATAAAAATGCCGGATATGGATATCGATTTTATCCCGATCGTTTAAAGGGGGAAGGTTTTTTTTGCAGTGTTTTTCAAAAAACACATACAACTTCAACAGATGTTCGTCATCCAAATCTTCAACAGCAGCAACCATTTAAGCGTACAGGCGATTTGCATGAATGGGTAAAGCCCGAACATCTTTCAGTCTTCAATGAGGACGGGATATTGTTGGCCCTGCATGAAAAAAATGCCGATATGAGAAATGTACTCAAGCAAGGTCTCCGACTCAGGAAATCGGGCATTAAATTGGGGGCATTCATGAAAAAGGGATTTGTTCCAGATCATGAACTTGCTTTGAGTGAGTTGTTGGCTGATCATGTCAGATCCATTGAGCTCTCCAAAACAGACGCAATCAGGTATTTGAGAAAAGAGGATGTTGAAACAGCTGAAAATTCAGACGGCATCTGTCTTGTAACATATCAACAATTGGCATTGGGTTGGTCTAAAATCATACGCAATCGCTTGAAGAACAACTATCCGCTTGCATGGAGAATTTTATTGCAGGGTGACGGATCATAAATAATGATACATTTGTTTTCAAATGAGAACTATTTTAATCATACTGATATATGTGATGTGGGGTCAATCCCATTTGATGGCGCAGGAGAAATCCTTTGAAGGGAATTTTTTCAAGTCAGCTTACCAACAGCAGGTATCTGAAGGCAAATCAATTACTGTCGAGTGCTCGAACTATGGATACTTCAAAAGCAACAGCGGATGGAAAGATGGGAAGTACTATTTATTGATCAACGATGTTTTACCCGGTACTATTGTTAAAATCGAATTGCAGTCAACGCAAAGGTTGATATACGCCAAGGTGCTTGGTCCCTTGACGCCTGCCAAAGAAAATGAGGGTCTCATGCTGAGATTGAGTGCGGCTTCACTGGCTTCATTGGGTATAAAGGACAACAATGAGCGTATAGTGCTAACATGGAATAAGTAAGATATGAATTGGAAGACAATTGCCTCTGAATACCTTTTCAAAGATTTGTGGTTCACCGTTCGAAAAGATCGATGTGTAAAGCCAGACGGTTCCGTGGTAGATCCTTATTATGTCTATGAATTTCCTGAATGGGTTACGGCTGTAGCACTCACCGAAGACGGAAAGTTTATTTTTGAAAAACAGTACAGACATGCACTTGGACTTACGATGATGGAAATTCCAGGTGGATGTGTAGACAAAGAAGATAAAAGTCTTGAAGATGCCATTGCAAGGGAATTGAAAGAGGAGACGGGCTTTGTATTTACCTCATTTGAATATCTGGGTAAGACTTCTGCCAATCCCTCTACAAATAGCAATCTCATGCATTTCTATCTGGCAAGAGGTGGACAAAAAGTTGCAGAGCAGGAATTGGATCAAAACGAAGATATCGAAGTTCATTTATTGGAACTTGAAGAAGTAAAGCAGTTGCTTAAGTCCAATCAAATTGTGCAAAGCATGCATGCGACTGCATTGTTTTATGCATTGGAACGATTGGGACATTTGCAGTATTGATCAGAAGTCCAATTCTCCAATCACAAACAAGCTCCCGCAAATGATGATGAGATCATCCGGACTGGCTTTCTGCTTTACATGAGCAAGTGCATCATTTACATTCTTGTGTGCAGTCCCTTTCAGATGGTAAGTATTGGCCTCTTTTTTCAGGGTTTCAGCATCCAGTGCCCGTGGAATATTCGCCTGTGTAAATGCGTAGTTTGCCTGCTTGGGGAGCATGGATAAAATTTCTGTAAAGTCTTTGTCCTTTGAGAGTCCCAATATAATATGCAGATCTTTGTATACAGTCATCGAAAGCTGCCTCAAGATTTCTCTGATTCCATCCGGATTGTGACCCACATCGATGATTGTTTTAGGATGGTCATTGATTTTCTCCCATCTGCCTCGGAGTCCGGTATTCTCAACGGTTTTTAAAATACCGTTGCTAACCGACTGATCTGTGAGGTTCAATCCAAGTAATTGCACTGCATCAATGGTAGCCATTACAGTGCGGATGTTTTCAAGCTGGTAGAGGCTATTCAGGGGACTCACAATCTCCCTAGAAATGTCGCCCTGCTTGATTTTAAAGCTGAGCAGATCATTTTTCTGTTCAATATTTTCTATTTCATATACCTGATCAGCAAAAATAATTGTTGATGAACTGTCCGCTGCCTTTCGCTCAAATACTTCCTTGGTTGAAGGATTTGTTTTCCCGATGACAACCGGCGTATTTTTTTTGATGATGCCTGCTTTTTCACTTGCAATTGCCTCTAATGTATTCCCCAGCAGACTCATGTGGTCGAATCCGATGTTTGTGATCACAGAAATCTCAGGATGGATGATGTTGGTGCTGTCCAGCCTTCCACCCAGTCCGGTTTCTATGATGGCAATGTCTACATTGTTTTCGGAAAAGTATTGAAAAGCCATTCCCACTGTCACTTCAAAAAATGAAGGTTCTTTTTCCTCTATAAAATCATGAATGCCGGCTGTGAATTGAACCACAAAATCTTTTTCGATCATTTGGCCATTGATCTTGATCCGTTCCCGGAAGTCCTTCAAATGCGGAGAGGTATACAATCCAGTTTTAAACCCCTGCTCCTGAAAAACAGATGCCAGCATATGACTCACAGATCCTTTTCCATTAGTACCTGCAATATGTATGGACTTGAACTTGGTTTGAGGATCTCCCAAATAGCTGCAAAGTGCAATGGTATTGTCCAGATTTGGCTTGATCGCTGCGGGTCCTGTTCTGCTGAACATTGGCAGTTTGCTGTACAGGTAATCTAAGCAAGATGAATAATCCACCGTGCAAAGATAGGAAGGCTGATTGTTTAAAAAGATGGGAAAACTTCTCTTTGATTTGCTTCATTTAAATTTCAACTCGGCTAACTTTGCAGCCATGCTTTTTTTACCTTGGATTGCATTGGGTGTCTTTGGAGTTGTGCTGCTGCTGCAGTTGTATTTTTACCTGCGTTATTTCCGACTCCTCGCATTTTATAAAAAACATGAAGACCTCACCCAGCGCGAACACCCGGTGAGCGTTATCATATGCGCAAGAGATGAAGCAGATCAAATTGAAGCCAATATTCCCGGTATCTTGGCACAGTCTTACAAGAGTACCCATGAAATTGTTATCGTTAACGACAATTCACAAGATGATACCAAATATTTGTTGGATGGGCTCTACAAGGACTTCAAGCAATTGCATATCATTGAATTGAAACAAGAGGCAGTACACATCCCCGGCAAAAAATTTCCATTGTCAGTTGGTATCAAGAGTGCCAAGCATGAGTTGCTGTTGCTGACCGATGCTGATTGTATTCCAACTTCAGAACATTGGATCAGCAAAATGCAAAGCGGATTTTCAGAGGGTATCGACATCGTGTTAGGGTATGGAGGGTATAAAAAAGCAAAGGGACTTCTCAATAAAATAATACGATTTGACACTTTTCATACTGCATTGCAGTATTTATCCTTCGCATTGGGCGGAAGACCCTACATGGGTGTAGGAAGAAATTTGGCTTATAAAAAGCAAATGTTCTTCAAGCAAAAAGGCTTTGCTGCGCATCATCATCTGCCAGGTGGTGATGATGATCTGTTTGTCAATGGTTGTGCCAATGGCAACAATACTGCCGTGGTGGTTGACAAAGATGCATTTACACTTTCCACGCCTGCCAAGAAATGGTCTGAATGGATTTCTCAGAAAGAGCGACACAATGCAACAGGCAGATATTACAAACGTGCAGACAGGCTGATACTTGCGGTATATTTGATGTCACACATCCTTTTTTATCCTGCTCTTGTCTTTGCATGTATGTATTCGCCATGGACCTGGATTTTGCCAGCTTTTTTTGTCAAGCTGTTCATTCAGGGATTTATTTTTTACAGGTGTATGGTCAAATTGAATGAAAAGGATTTGTTTCCCTACTTTATTTTGTGGGACATTTGGATGATATTGTATTATACCTATTTCCTTTCTTCTCTTTGGAAAAAACCCAGAACCAATTGGAATTGATTACTAAATATTTTTCAGACTTCTCAGAAACCCAGTTGCAGCAATATCGTCAGTTGGGTGGTTTATACAGAGAGTGGAATGAGAAGATCAATGTCATTTCCAGAAAAGATATCGATGCTTTATACGAAAGGCATGTATTGCATTCCTTGAGTATTGCAGCTGAATTTGATTTTGTCGACGGAATGGAAATCATTGATATCGGTACGGGTGGTGGATTTCCAGGTGTACCACTTGCCATATTTTTCCCAAAGGTTCAATTTCATTTGGTTGATTCCATTGGCAAAAAGCTCAAAGTTATTGATGCCATCTGTAGTGAACTGCACATCGACAATGTTTCAACACAACATATCCGGGCAGAGCAAATCAAGGATAGAAAATTTGATTTTGCTGTATCCAGAGCGGTTGCACCATTGAAAGAACTCTGGACCTGGAGCAAGCCGCTTTTAAAAAAAGAACATCAAATGAATGAATGCAAAAACGGATTGATTTGTTTGAAGGGAGGCGATCTTGCCCAGGAAATATCTGAATCAGGTTTGAAGCCATTTGCAAAACCCATTGATCAAATTTTCAATGAGGATTTCTTCAAGGATAAGTACATCATTTACGTCCCAAACAAGTAATACAGGCTCTTTTCTTTGCCAGTTTTATGTTCGGTGGTATTTACCGCTTATTTCTTCTATTTTTAATTTGAATATGATCGGCTTCAATCTGTGGCTATCATCCAATCGCTGCTCTCTGGCTTCCCAATGTTCATATCCGTGAATTTTTGAATTTGTCATCAGCGGCATGATTTTGTTGACTAGAAATTCTCTGGCTTTTTCAGTCTCTTTCTCAGTAAGCTCTTCAAATTTTCCATAGACGATAACACTTTGCCAGTTGGATATGTTATTGGAAAAATCAATTTGAAAACAAATATTTGGATTGTCACGCATGTATTCAACTTTTTTTCCTTCTGTTGTCTGACAATAAATATCCTTCCCGTCATATGCATATGCGATGGGAACGATGTATGGCTTGTGCAGGTCGCAACAAGCAATTCTTCCGATCATTTGGCTCGACAGCATATTTGATATCTGCTCCTGCGTGAGATTTCCAATCATGAATTATTTTTCTGAAAAATAGGCCTGTGCACTGCGCTGATAAATGATTTGTATCATTTATTCGGTGATGGATTTCTTGGAAAAATAGAAAGTGAACAGTTTGAAGATTGATCTAAACACAATGTAAGACAACCATTGGATCAATTGATCCCATATGCTAAAATGTTCAGCAATATGCTCTTTTTTGATTTCAATGGTTTGGCGCTTGATCACAGCATCAATCTCTTTGATGACTGTTTCGGCGAATGCTTGATCTTCGATTTCGGCATTCAATTCGACACTGGCCAGGGCACTCAGGTCATTGATATTGTACGATCCAATGGTAACAATTCTGTCATCACAAACAGCAATCTTGCTGTGTAAGACCGTTGGGAGATATTCATATATCTGGATATTGTTTCTCAGTGCCCATCGGTAAAAATATCTTTCAGCATTTTTGGCAATAGCAACATCTGATTTTCCTGCAAGTATCAATTTGATGACAACACCTCTTTTGATTGCTGCACTCATCTGATTTCTAAAAAAGCTGTTGGGTATGAAGTAGCTCGACATCATGATGATTGTTCTCTGTGCATTTCTGAGCATCTCCATATAAGTACCGGAAATCTGATTTTTATTCATCACCCAGTCATTTCTTCTGATTCTGATGGCAGTATGTGAAAAAGAATCTGCATGTGTTAAAACAGCATATTTATCAACCCATGTTTCCATATTTCTTTTTTTATGATAAAAATGCAGGCAGAGCTTGTGCAGTTCAAAAGCAGCCTCACCTTCAATCATTACTGCATAGTCAAGCCATGCGGGTTGATGGGGGAGGTCATTGTATCTGTCAGAAATGTTGATTCCGCCAATCAGAGCGAAGCACCCGTCTACGACTACCATTTTATGGTGCAGTCTTCTCCCAAAATAATAGTTTTTGCTTTTAAATATGGGTTCAAAAAATCTCAGTTGAATACCTGCATTTCTGATTTCCTGGATAAATGTCTTTGGTAAATTTCTTGAGGCATAGCCATCCAGCAATACCTGTACTTGTACATTTCTTTTTGATGCGGCAATCAGACAGTCTTTTATTTCATTGCCGGTATGGTCATCTTCCAAAATATATACTTGCAATTGTATAAACTGCTGGGCTTTTCCTAGGAGTATTTTGAGCTGATCGAAGTACTCTTTTCCTCCCTTGACGAGTTGAGCATGGTTGTTGAACGTATAGGCAGTTTTTATTTTCTTGGCAGAAGACATGGTTGGCTAATGTATTTTTCCACAATGTATGTTGATGTTTAAACCTGATTGAATTTAAATAAATTTCCTTGCGCTTTCGTATTTTCGACCTTCATCTATACTTTGCTAATGGCTCGCAGCGCAAGTGAAACTCCTCTGATGCAACAACATCGGGCAATCAAACAAAAATATCCCGATGCAATATTGTTGTTCAGGGTGGGGGATTTCTATGAAACCTTTGGTGAAGATGCAGTTAAAGCATCGTCTGTATTAGGCATTACCCTTACCAAAAGAAACAATGGAGCTGCAGCATCCCTTGAGTTGGCTGGATTTCCGCATCACAGCCTGGATACCTATTTGCATAAGCTGGTCAAAGCAGGATTCAGGGTTGCCGTTTGTGATCAGTTGGAAGACCCTAAACAAGCAAAAGGCATTGTGAAACGAGGGGTAACAGATATGGTTACACCCGGATTGGCGACACATGATAAATTGCTTGAACAAAAAAGCAACAATTTTCTTGCGGGATTGCATTTCGGAGAAACGAACATGGGCATATCCTTTCTCGATATTTCTACTGGTGAGTTTTTCGTGGCAGAAGGCAATGAGGAATATATTGATAAGTTGTTGCAAACATTTCGGCCTGCAGAAATCATTTTTCAAAAGGGAAAACAGGAGTTTTTTCAGGATCGATTTGGAAAGAAATTTTATGTTTACTGTCTTGACAATTGGATTTTTGATCATCGGTATGCTTTGGAGGAACTGACCCGTCATTTTGGTACGCACTCTCTAAAAGGTTTTGGGGTAGAAGATTTGTCAAATGCAATCATTGCAGCTGGGGCGATCTTGCATTATTTACAGGATACAGCCCATCCCAATTGCCAACATGTTGCTCGCTTGCACCGCATCAATCGAGATGAATTTTTGTGGATGGATCAGTTCACCATCCGCAATCTCGAACTTGTATCTTCTGCAGTAGATCAGGGTGCCACTTTGCTTAAAACGATAGATGCAACCATTACACCTATGGGTGCACGTATGATGAGACGTTGGATATTGATGCCACTCTGCGATCAACAAAAAATCAATGAGCGTTTGAACCTGGTGGAGAAGATCATGGCTGACAAGCAATGGCTTGAAAACATAACCGAACAATTCAAATCGTTCGGCGACATTGAACGGTTGGTCAGTAAAATATCGTCAAAAAAACTCGGTCCGCGGGAAATGTTGCAATTGGCAAAAGGACTCCATGAGGTTGCCAATTTGAAGAGATTGGAATCCGCATGGCATGATGATTACATGCATCGTTTGTTGGAAGCTCTTGATCCCTGTGTGGAAATAGCAGAGCGCATTGCAAGAGAAATTGCTGATGATGCACCCCATCAAATACAAAAGGGAGGATACATCAACAGTGGTATTAACCAGGAGTTGGATCATTACAGGGACCTGGCTTCGGGTGGGAAAAAATACCTGCTGGAAATTCAACAAAAAGAAGTGCTTGAAACAGGAATTTCTTCACTCAAGGTGGGTTTCAACAATGTTTTCGGCTACTACTTGGAAGTAAGCAATGCGCATAAAAATAAAGTCCCTTCAACGTGGATAAGAAAGCAAACGTTGACCAACGGCGAGCGATATATTACCAATGAGTTGAAAGAATATGAAGAGAAAATCATTGGAGCAGAAGATAAAATAGCTCAGCTGGAATCAATGATGTATGAATCGCTGTTGACTTCATTGCAGGACTATATTCTTCCTATGCAAAAAAATGCACAGATCATTGCAATCATTGATTGCCTTTGTTCTTTTGCTACACATGCTCTGCGGCATAATTATTGCAAACCCGTCATACACGATGGTGATGCTTTCACCTGTTCATCCTCCAGGCATCCGGTGATTGAAACAATGCTTCCACTTGGAGAATCATACATTTCAAATGACCTGCATCTTGATCAAAACAACACACAGGTTATTGTTTTGACTGGCCCCAACATGAGTGGCAAAAGTGCATTGTTGCGTCAATCTGCCATTATTGTTTTGATGGCGCACATGGGCAGTTATGTTCCTGCCTCCACCGCCTTGATTCCTCTTACAGATAAAATATTTACACGTGTGGGGGCCTCTGATAATTTGTCGGGTGGTGAATCCACCTTTATGGTTGAGATGAATGAGACTGCCAGTATCATCAATAATATTTCTACGAGAAGTTTTGTGATTTTGGATGAGATCGGAAGGGGGACATCAACGTATGATGGCATTTCAATTGCATCCAGTATTGCGGAGTATTTGCACAATGCTGCACAGCGTCCAAAAACACTTTTTGCAACCCATTATCACGAAATGAATGAACTTGAATCACGCCTTCCCCGTGTGAAGAACTTTCATATCACGCATCGTGAGGTTGACAATAAAATTCTTTTTCTAAGAAAATTAGCGCCGGGCGGCAGTACGCACAGCTTTGGCATTCATGTTGCCAGAATGGCTGGAATGCCTGCATTGTTGTTGAATCGTGCAAATGAAATATTGGTGGAGCTGGAACGAAGAGAGGGGCGTGAGTCGGCCAGCAGCTTGAAACAGAACACTTCTGAAATGCAATTGACAATTTTTGATGAGCACAGCATGGTATTTGATCAAATCAGGAAATTGCTCAAGGAAGTAGATATCAATGGTCTCACGCCGGTTGAGGCATTGGTAATTTTAAATGATATCAAGAAGAAAATCGGATAAATAAATTGCTACAACAGTTGCTTGATCTTTTCAACTGTCTGATCAATCTCCGCAATCGTATTGTACTTGCTGAATGAAAATCTAACGGTTGATTGCTTTCCTGTATTCAATGCTTGGATGACATGAGAGCCCTGATTTGCCCCACTGCTGCAGGCGCTGCCACCAGATACGCAAATATGATTGATATCTAAATTGAAAAGAAGCATTTCTGATTTTTCGTTGTGCGGAAATCCAACGCTTAATACCGTATACAAACTGTTTCCGTCTGGATCTCCATTGAAGACAACACCAGGG
This sequence comes from Bacteroidota bacterium, assembly GCA_041183265.1. Classification (GTDB taxonomy): domain Bacteria; phylum Bacteroidota; class Bacteroidia; order Chitinophagales; family Chitinophagaceae; genus Pollutibacter. Next base: position 11,715 of record JBEGMC010000061.1, on the reverse strand, counting down.
ATGTTTTCAGCAAGCTTTTCTTTCATATATTTTTTAAGTGACAAAATATATGTGCTGTCCACCGTATGATTGTCATTTGCCATTTCCAAGGCCTTTGCGAATCCTATGATGCCATAAATATTTTCAGTTCCTGCGCGCATATTTCTTTCTTGTCCCCCGCCATGAATAAACGGATTGATTTTATTGCGCTGGCTGATATACAGCAGGCCAATTCCTTTAGGACCATGAAATTTGTGACCTGCGCCTGTGATGAAGTCAACATGTGTTGCTGTGAGGTCGATTGGAAAATGTCCCACTGTTTGCACCGTATCTGCGTGGAAGACAGCCCCATGTTGTTTGCATAATTCACCCACTTTGTGCAGGTCGGTGATATTGCCAATTTCATTGTTGGCATGCATCAGTGTAACCAGGGTCTTTACGGAACTTGCTTGCAGTTTCGTTTCGAGATCCACCATGTCAATATGTCCATCTGGCAATAAACTTACAAACTCCAATGAAGCTTCTTCATGCTTTGCAATGAATTCAACAGTATGTAAAGTGGCGTGATGTTCAATGGGAGAGGTAATGATTCTTTTACAGTTCAATGTCCTGACAGCACTGAAAATGGCTGTATTGCTGCTTTCTGTTCCTCCACTGGTGAAAAATATTTCAGCAGGTTGAGCTTTTAATATGGTTGCCACTGATTTGCGCGCTTTTTCAATCGCCAATCTGTTTTCTCTTCCATAGGAGTAGATGGAAGAAGGGTTGCCGAAATGGGTGGAAAGGTAAGGCAACATTTCCTGCACGACAGCCGGGTCGATCGGTGTAGTTGCAGCATTGTCAAAATAAATTCTTGGGTTCATGCGAACGAATCAGTGCACCAAATATACTCAATGCAGCTTAAATGCACTCTTGGATATCCTTGATCAACTTGCTGGCAATATTATTGGCAGTTGTTTCAAAATTACTTTCTGCAATGATTCTAATAATGGGTTCTGTATTGCTTGCTCTCAAATGTACCCAGTCATTGTCAAACTCGATGCGGAGTCCATCGATGGTATTCAGCGGATTCGACTTGTATTTCTGTTGGATTTTGGAGAAGATGCCAGGCAGGTCAATTCCATTTTCCAGCTCAATTTTATTTTTGCTGATGAAATAATCCGGATAGCTGTTCCTCAATTGCTTGGCAGTTTTCTTTGAGCTGGCAAGCTGCGATAAAACCAAAGCAATCCCAATCAAAGCGTCTCTTCCGTAATGAAAATCGGGTACAATGATTCCTCCATTTCCTTCTCCTCCTATCACTGCATTCACTTCCTTCATTTTGGCAACCACATTCACTTCACCGACAGCTGCAGGGTGATAGGTGCCGCCATGTTTCTCGGTGATATCCCTGAGTGCCCTTGATGAGGAGAGATTGCTGACGGTATTTCCCTTCCGCTTGCTGAGTACATAGTCAGCTACCGCAACCAGTGTGTATTCTTCTCCAAACATCGATCCATCCTCAGAGACAAGGACTAGTCTGTCTACGTCGGGGTCGACCGATATGCCCAGATCTGCTTTTTGATTGACAACTTCAGCAGCAAGCTGATTCAGGTGTTGAGGTAGTGGCTCTGGATTGTGCGCAAATTTTCCGTTTACTTCAGCATTCAATACAACGATTTGGTCATCTGCCAGTCCCAATTTTTTCAAAAGTGCCGGAACAAAAACAGCACCACTGCTGTTGATGGCATCAACTACAATTTTGAATTTCCTTTTTTCAATGGCTTTTTTGTCGACCAATGGGTAATTGGCAATGCTGTCCAGATGAAATGCTGCATGATCGAATTTTTCAATAACTGTGCCCAGTTTATCGACCGATGCAAACGCAATAGCACTCTCTTCTGCATTTTTTAATATTTCTTCTCCGGTCTCAGCACTGATAAATTCGCCCTTTTCATTGAGCAACTTTAAAGCGTTCCATTCTTTTGGATTGTGACTTGCCGTAATAATGATTCCGCCCGCAGCTTTTTCATTAACCACCTCCATCTCAACTGTTGGTGTAGTAGACAGGCCCAGATCAACAACATCCGCTCCCAAAGCAGTCAGGGTTTGTGCCACAAGTTTTGAAATAGATGGACCACTGATTCTCCCGTCTCTTCCTATGACAATTTTTTTATTCCCTCTCGATATGGCCCATTGTCCGTATGCAGCAGTAAACTTGACAACATCGATGGGCGACAACGATTCGCCTGGTTTTCCTCCAATGGTTCCCCGAATTCCTGATATGCTTTTGATGAGTGCCACAATTCAATTTTAAGGCTGCAAAATTACAAAAAAATGATCCCTTCACCAATTTGACAAGCAGCAAGCGACATTTTTCTGTACATTTTATGAATTGTTAATTTTCAAAGCGTTATACGGGTCATCATTACATTGTAGATTTGTATAATGTCATCAAATATTGGTTTTATCCAGTCATTTGTCAATGAAGCTGAACAAGCCGATCATACCCTGCTTTTGATCATCAATCGTGAGCTGACACATCCAGTAATGGACCATGTCGCGCTTTTCATGCGCGAATCCATTTTTCACATTCCTCTTTACCTGTTTCTTTTTTTCATTGCATTTCAGTTGTATGGAAAGAAAGCATTTTGGTGGATCATCGCGGCTTTCGCGCTGATTGCCTGTACTGACCTGCTGAGCAGCCAGGTCATCAAATATGCTTTCAACAGATTGAGGCCTTGCCGCGATCCCAACATGGCATTCCAAATCAGATTTCTTGCAAAATACTGTGGTTCAAATCCAAGTTTTACTTCCTCGCATGCACTGAATCATTTTGCTTTTGCCGCATTTGTTGTCAGTTCTTTCAAGGGTGTTTCAAAATGGATCTACCTGTTGTTTGTTTGGGCAGCCATCATATCCTATTCCCAGGTCTATGTTGGTGTGCACTACCCAAGCGATGTAATAGCTGGGGGACTGCTAGGCACGCTTCTGGGGGGAATTGGATACGGCATAACCAAACAGGCATTATCTTTACACCAACCTCAACCATGACGGAACTCATCATTCTCTTTTTTCTGATCTTTTTGAATGGATTTTTCTCCATGGCTGAAATTGCGCTGGTATCCTCCCGCAAGGCCAGGTTAGAGGGACAAGCAGGCAAGGGTGATCAAAGAGCAAAAAAAGCACTGGACCTTGCACAGCATCCGGATAAATTTTTATCAACTGTACAAATCGGCATCACCACCATTGGTATCCTTACGGGTATCTATTCAGGTGAAAAGATGATCGATGATGTAGCTGCGTATCTCAATCAAACCTCCATGTTTGCAGCATACAGCAATGGGATTGCAACCGCCATCGTTGTTGTCATCATCACCTTCTTCTCACTTGTTTTTGGAGAACTGGTCCCCAAAAGATTGGGCATGGCAAGTCCGGAGTCCATTGCAAAAACAGTTGCCGCTCCCATGATGTTGATTTCAAAGGCAGCTCACCCCTTTGTTTGGTTGCTGACGAGAACATCTGGATTTATTTTGAAAATATTCAGGATCAAAACAGATGACTCACTGGTTACAGAAGAGGAAATCAAGGCGATCATCAGTGAGGGTACTGAACATGGAGCGATTGAAGAAACGGAACAGGAAATCATTGAACGCGTGATGCATCTGGGGGATAGAAACTTGACTTCGCTCATGACACACCGTAGCGATGTGATTTGGTTTGAGTTGAACGACAATGAGAAAAGCATCAGAGAAAAAATATTGGCGGAACCACATTCTGTTTATCCGGTATGTGATAAATCTATCGACAATATCAAAGGCATCGTTTCCATCAAAGACATGTATGTCACTCCAGATGATGTATCCTTCAAGGAGGTTATGAAGACGCCCTTGTTTGTGCCAGAGAATATCACTCCATATCAGTTGCTTGAAAAATTCAAACAGACAAAAATTCATACCTCGTTTGTGGTGGATGAATATGGTACCCTGCTCGGACTGGTAACACTCAACGATTTATTGGAAGCCATTGTGGGTGATTTGCCACAACAGGATGAAATTGATTATGAAGTAGTTCAAAGAGAAGATGGCAGCTTTTTGGTTGATGCGCAAATTCCTTTCTATGAATTCTTGTCCAGGTTTGAAAAAGCAGAGTGGATGAATGAAGGCGAACACGAATTTGATACACTTGCTGGATTCATCCTTCATTCTCTGGAACACATCCCGGTTACAGGGGAGCATTTTGAATGGAAAGGATTTTCATTTGAAATTGTTGATATGGATGGTCATCGAATCGATAAGATTTTGGTCAAGGTTTCTGATGCCATCAGAAACGAAATGGAGGAGTCTTAAATGAATTTGTCTTTAACAGGTAAAACCGCACTGGTAAGTGGAGCCTCACAGGGAATTGGGAAGGCAATAGCTGTAGAACTTGCTCTGCTTGGGGCCCATTGCATCCTATTGGCAAGAAACAGTGATGCATTGGCCGCTGCAGTAAAAGATCTTGATGTTTCATCCGGACAAGTACACCAATTTTACGCAATAGATGTTGCTGCTTCCGAAGCATTGAAAAATCTGGCTGAATCAATTGTCAGCCGGCAACCCATCGATATATTGATCAACAATAGCGGGGGACCCGCTGCGGGATTGATTTTCAGCGAAGCACCTGAAAAATTCGAGGCTTCATTCAAACAACACGTGGTGGCAAATCAAATCCTCACACAAGCGGTAGTTCCTGGAATGAAAGAGCAATCGTGGGGACGCATCATCAACATCATTTCAACTTCTGTCAGAACACCATTGGATAACCTGGGTGTCTCCAATACCATCAGAGCAGCTGTCGCTTCATGGTCAAAGTCCATGTCCAACGAACTGGCCGTTCATGGCATCACCGTTAACAGCCTCCTGCCCGGATTTATTTCAACCACAAGACTGGATGCAGTAGCTAGCAGTTTTGCAGAGCGAGCGAAGATTTCAAAAAGCGATATGGAAGAGAGGATGAAAAGCTCTGTTCCTGCAAAAAGGTTTGGAGATCCAACTGAGATTGCTGCAGTTGCCGCATTCATTGCATCTCCCGCAGCATCATATGTCAACGGCATTACCATCCCTGTTGATGGTGGGAGAACTCCAACGATTTGATATGACAACATTTTCAAATACGCTTGAATGTGCAGCAGCTTTGGATCAACAGGATCCATTGCTGAAATACAGAGACGCATTCCTGCATCCCATGGAAAACAACCGTCAGAAAACATATTTTTTAGGTAATTCCCTGGGACTCCAACCCAAACAAACAATAGGTTCCATCCAGCAAGTATTGAATCAATGGCAAGAAGACGGGGTGGAGTCTTTTTTCAAAGGAAATGATAACTGGCTTGCCTATCATGATAAATTAACGGGTCCCCTTGCAGTCATCACCGGAGCACTTCCACATGAAATTACTGTAATGAATCAGCTAACCGTCAACATACATTTGATGATGGTGAGTTTTTATCAACCAAAGGGAAGCCGCAGGAAAATATTGATGGAATCAAAAGCATTTCCCAGTGATCAGTATGCCGTGGCCTCTTTTGTAAAGCACATGGGATTGGATCCTGATGAGGTTATTGTTGAAATCAATCCTGATCAGGAGGGAGTGCCACCCTCCAATCAGCAAGTGATCGATGCCATTCACAAGCATGGCGAGGAAATTGCGTTGGTTTTTCTGAGTGGCGTCAATTATTATACAGGACAATTGTTTGATATGCCCTCTATTGCATTGGCAGCGAAAAATGTCGGAGCCTTTGTTGGATTTGATCTGGCCCATGCTATTGGAAATGTCAACCTAAACTTGCATAAATGGGATGTTGATTTTGCATGCTGGTGTTCATACAAATATCTCAATGCGGGTCCGGGTGCCATTGCCGGTGCATTTGTTCATGAAAAGCATCATCAAGAAGACATCAATAGACTCGAAGGTTGGTGGGGAGTAAAATTGAATGAACGGTTTCTGATGAAGAAAAATTTTATCTCCTCAGGTACAGCTACTGCATGGCAATTGAGCACTTCTCCTGTATTGCTTTTCGCCTGTTTGCATGCATCATTGAACATCATTGAAGAAGCCGGGTGGGAAAATATGTTGAACAAGCAGCAAAAAATGATGGGGTGGACTGATTTTTTGTTGACCACCATCTCAACCAATGCTTTCAAAAGAATTACCCCTCATCAACGTGGATGCCAGATATCATTGCAATTTCACAAAAACGGGAAAGCAGTATACAACCATTTGTTTGAAAAGGGATTCATGATTGATTGGCGCGAGCCCGATGTCATCCGCTTCGCACCCGTTCCACTCTATAATACTTACACTGAAATCTGGCAATTTGTCAGTGCATTGAGAGAAATCACCAATGAATTATCTTTGAAAGATTAGTAAAAAAATGAACAGACAGCATCTCATTGATCAGATCAGGAATAAGCAGAGCTATTTGTGCGTGGGACTCGATACAGATCCATCATTAATCCCCTCTCATCTGCTTGAAGAAGAAGACCCGATGTTTGCTTTCAACAAAGCCATTATTGACGCAACGTTGAACAGTTGTGTTGCTTATAAGATCAACACAGCCTTTTATGAATCTCAGGGTTTGAAAGGCTGGATGGCATTGGAAAAAACGGTTAATTATATTCCATCAACACATTTCAAGATCGCAGATGCCAAAAGAGGCGATATTGGAAATACCTCAACACAATATGCAAAGGCATTCTTGCAACAACTGCCATTTGATGCTATCACCATTGCCCCATACATGGGAGAGGACAGTGTGAAGCCTTTTCTTCAATTTGATGGCAAATGGGCGATTGTACTTGGACTCACATCTAACCCGGGTGCAGCTGATTTCGAGCTGCAAAAAATGAATGACGGCAGATCCCTTTATGAAGCTGTCATCTCAAAAGTATCATCCTGGGGCACTGTTGACAATCTCATGTTTGTTGTTGGTGCAACCAGGCCCGACGAATTTCTAAAACTCAGAAAAATAGTACCAGATCATTTTTTTCTTGTCCCCGGTGTAGGAGCTCAGGGTGGCAGTTTGGAGGAGATTTCAAAAAAGGCAATGAACAACGATGTGGGTATTTTAGTGAATGTCAGCAGGGACATCATCTACGCTTCAAAGGATAAAGATTTTGCAGGCAAGGCAGGCGAAAAAGCAGCATCCTATGCCACCGAAATGAAAGCATTTTTACCTGATCGTTGATCAAATCAGTTTTTTCGATACCAGCATTGATAAGATTGTATCAGACCAAACATCGTATTCAGCACTTGACGGATGCAGTCCGTCATCAGCCAGAAATTTAGCAGCATTGCACCTGATCCTTCCTCCGCTAGTTATTTCAACATAGTTGCAGGCATGCGCTGATGATATATTTCTATTGATTTGATTGTATGCATCAATCTCCTGTCTGATCTTTTGCCGATCACGGTCTTTTGCAAAAGGCGTACATCCCCAGTCGGGAATGCTGATCACAAATACGTGCGAGACATCACTCACATAGGCAATCGCTTTTTGCAAGAGCATTTCGAATTCCCTTTTATATATATCAATATCCATGCCGCGGTATTGGTTGTTTACCCCAATGAGGAGCGTAGAAAACTTGAATGAACCATGTATGTTTTTCAGTGCAATGTTTTCTATCAATTCACCAGTTGTCCAACCCGTTTTTGCAATGATGGTTGGCCCAAATTTTTTTCCGGAGGCTCGCTCTATTTTCCTTATCAATTGAGACGGAAAATTTTGACTCATTTCAACAGCCTCACCGATGGTGTATGAATCACCCAGAAAAATAATTTTGTCCTCGTTTGTCATCATGGTGCTAAATTAAGGCAGTTGTGTATCTGTTTAGATTGGTTTAGACATATTTTAATGATGTAAATTGCAGCCATGTGGAAAATGGGAGCTTTACTGATTGTTGGATTGCAGCTTTTTTCTGTTGCAAACTCCCAAATGAAGGATACATCCATCATTTGGGAGGGGAAACAGGTTACATTATCGCCCATCGTAATCAGAAGCGGCACCAATGTACCAGGCTTTATCCGCAAGGTGGAGGACGATACCACATTTTACAAAGCATTCAAGAATTTGAGGGTACTGAATTTTTCCTCTACCAATGATATCAGAATGTTGGATCGAAAGGGCAGGGTTGAGTCGAGTTTATACAGCAAGTCCCGGCAATGGGCAAAAAAAGGATGTCGCGTCACGACTGTGTTGGAAGAAAAAACCACAGGTAATTTTTATGATCGGGACGGGGATTATAATTACTACACGGCTGAACTGTATGCTTCTCTGTTTTTTTCAAAGGATACAATTTGCGGACAAACCAATGTCATCAAAGACATGAACCGTTCGATCAAAGGGAAAAAGGGATTGGAGAAAAACAAGGAACAGCTCAAAATGCTTTTTTTCAATCCAGGTAAAGACATTCCTGGAATTCCTTTGATGGGGGATAAAGTAAAGGTATTTGACAAGGGGCATGCAGGACTTTATGATTTTTCAGTCGATATCCAAGACTACAAGGGTAAATCTGCCTATGTATTCTCGCTTAAAATGAAAGAGGGACTCTCATTCTTCAAAAAAGATAATGTTGTAATTGATGAAATGACGACCTGGTTTGATTACGACAGTTTTGAAGTATTGTCGAGAAACTATAAAATGAGTTACAGTGCAGGTGTTTACAAATTCAATGTTGCGATGGACGTTGAGATTTCAAAGTTTGGAAAACTGCTGTATCCTTCTGTCATTCGATACAACGGAAGTTGGGGTGTCATGGTCAAGGGGAGCGAACGCGGGGTGTTTACTGCAACTGTTTATGATCTTTCCAGCAATTGATTGTTTTTGGTGTAGCCTCTCCATTTTTCAATGACTGCTTTCATATCGTTTGGCAACTCACTGTCAAATTTCATTTCTTTTTCTGTGAACGGATGTGTGAAGCCAAGTGTTTTGGCATGCAGTGCCTGTCGGTTGCATATGGAAAAGCAATTTTCCACAAACTGTTTGTATTTGCTGAAAACTGTTCCTTTCACAATGCTGTCTCCACCATAGGTTTCATCGTTGAACAGCGGGTGACCGATGTGTTGCATATGGACCCTGATCTGATGTGTTCTGCCTGTTTCCAATCTGCATTCAACCAGGCTGACATATTTTAAGTCCTCCAATACTGAATAATGCGTGATTGCTTCTTTTCCATGATCTCCATCCGGATATACATCCATGAGTTTTCTGAAACGTTGGTGGCGTGCAATATGTCCTGTGATGGTTCCTTGTTCATCTTCAAAATTTCCCCAAACCAATGCGATATATTTTCTCTCTACGGTATGATCAAAAAATTGTTTGGCAAGTTTCATGGCAGCCAACTCTGATTTGGCCAAAACAATCAAGCCACTGGTATTTTTATCGATGCGGTGTACCATACCGAATCGGGGAAGTTTTGATTCGTCCAAATCAGGCTGCTGTTGTTTCAAATGCCAGGCAACCCCATTGATCAGGGTGCCATTGAAGTTTCCTGATCCCGGATGCACCACGAGTCCGGCAGGTTTGTTGATCACCATTACATGATCATCCTCAAAAACAATGTTTAAGTCCATTTGCTCCGGAATGATCTCATATGTTACCGGATCGGTATCAGAATAGAAGATGATCTGATCAAAGGGCTTGACTTTATAATTTGACTTGATGGCTTGGTTATTAACAAGCACCATTCCATTGTCAATTGCCTGTTGAATTTTATTTCTGGAAGTATTGACGACCCTGTTGAGGATGAACTTATCTATTCTCAGGGGTTCTTGTCCCTTGTCGACTTGAATGGTAAGTCGCTCATACAGCTCTTCAGCAGCTTCATCTTTGATCTCGTCTATGGGATCTATTTCTTTTTTCAAGGCTTTGAATCTGTATTTTTGCAAAGTTAACGTCTTTCCCAACGATTTAAGAAGCATGCATCAAAAGGTTCGGTTCAGCGATTTAGGTTCAATGGAGTACGGAGAAGCCTGGAAATTTCAGGACTCCTTGCTCATGCAGAATGCTGAGATCAAAAAGAAGGTAGCCAATGGTGACAGGACTGAAGACACCACACATCACCTCCTTTTTTGCGAGCATCCTCCTGTATATACATTGGGCAAGAGTGGAAAAGAAGAACATGTGCTTATCAGCAAGGAGGAACTGGCGAAAAGAAATATTGCTTATTATGAAACCAATCGAGGTGGAGATATCACTTTCCATGGTCCCGGTCAAATTGTAGGCTATCCAATTCTTGATCTGGAAAAATTTTACCGCGACATTGGTCGCTATCTAAGGTCACTCGAAGAGGTTATTATTTTGACGCTCGCTGAGTACGGAATCAAAGGTGAAAGAAGCAAAGGTGAAACAGGTGTATGGATTGATCCTGACAACAAAATGAAAGCGCGCAAGATTTGTGCCATGGGTGTTCGTTGCAGCAGATGGATTACCATGCATGGGTTTGCATTAAATGTTAATACAAATCTTGATTATTTTACCATGATTGTTCCATGCGGAATTGCTGACAAACAAGTCACTTCCTTGCAGAAAGAGCTTGGGAGGGAGATGGATCTTTCTGAAGTCAAGCGGGTATTGATCAGTAAGTTTCAGAAAGTGTTTGATTGTCAGGTTGTTTAATCACCGCTGATAAAGAATTTCCCCTTTTCCTTGACTCTTTCTCCTTCAGTTATTTCATACTTGAACCATCCGCTGTAGATGAAATTTGATTTATCGATCAGCAATTGTGATTCCTTGATGTTTTTCATATTGAAGATGGTTTGTCCATCCTCTCTCCAAACCTGCAAATGAAATTTTCTCTTGTTGGTCTCGGGAAGTACCAGCATGAGATTGTTTTCCTTGTTGACAAAAAGAAAGGGATTGGGATTTAAGTTGTTTACAAGGTCGATTTTTTCAGTGGTGATGCTGATGTTGAATCTTGTATGGATGGTATCCTCCATTGTAGAAAGTGCACTTTCGATCAGTTTCTTCTTTCCTTTGATTTCAATGGTGTCCGGAGGATTGTTTATCTGTGATATTTGTTTTTTTGGCTCAATGATTTCTTTTTTTACAAGCATTGAGATCTGTTCTGATTTTGGAATGCTCGAACTGATTGGTGGGGGGATGTCGACAGATGCCTTTTGCGAAGGAGTAAAATAATATTTACCATCGATGCCAACATAAAAAATCCGATAATAATAAACCAGATTTTTATTTCCCTTGTCTGCGTATCCATTCTGCGGTGCATTGGGATCGGGCATGGAAGCAATTGATTTGAAACCGTTGACCGAGTCAGTTGATATTTGAATTACCAGCAGTGTCAGGGCATCTTTTGGTTTTACCCAGCTGATGATGGTTGTACCAGTTTTGTCAATTGCCTTGAAATGCGGAAGTTCTTGCGCAAAAGAATTGACTGCAAGGCAGTTGATCAGAAAAAATATGTAAAGTGAAATTTTCAGTGCGTGAATTTTTGATTTAAAAATATTGAAAATTAAGTTTTCCTGCCTGTATGCTTCTGTTGCCTTGCAAACCACCACTGTGAATCAATAAAATCCTAGATGTCGGTTTGAAATAATCTGCTTTGAGCAATGCATAGAATCCGTTTACCATTTTTCCTGTATATACAAAATCTGTTGGGATGCCATGTTGATCATAAAACCAATTCATTCCCTCAAAGAGGGATTCATTTGCCTTGCCGTAAGCTCCAAATTGGAGATCATATATTATTTTGAGCTGATCAT
>JBEGMC010000060.1:0-24864 GCA_041183265.1 Bacteroidota bacterium | reverse complement strand
GTATGGAACGCTCTATGGAGATATGGCAGGGGGACTCAGTATTTTGGGTGACTTATACAAGTCACAGGTTTATGCATTGGCGAAATATATCAATGCAAAAAATGAAATAATACCTGATCATATCATTCAAAAAGAACCTTCAGCTGAATTAAGACCCAATCAAAAAGACAGTGACAGTCTTCCGGCATACGATATCTTGGATAGAATTCTTTATTTGTATATTGAAAGGAGAAAGGGACCAGGTGACATCATAGCCTGTGGATTTGATGAATCACTTGTGAAAAAAACACTTCGAATGGTGAATGCCAGTGAATACAAGAGGAATCAGTTTTGTCCGATTATCCGAGTAAGCACAAAAGCATTTGGAGTAGGCAGAAGAGTTCCTATAGTTGCCAAGTACCTGAGTTAATAACTGAATATTTTGAAAGGAATCGTTTATAAGTCCACCGGCAGCTGGTATATCTTGAAGGGAGATGACAATCGTTTTCACCAGGCCAGGCTGAAAGGAAAATTTAAAATAGACGATATCACCTCTACCAACCCAATTGCCGTTGGAGATTTGGTTGAATTCGAATTGGAAAACGAGGAAGGCGGAAACGTCATCATCACTGAATTGCACCCACGCCGCAATTACGTCAACAGAATCTCTCCAGCCAATAAGCGGATGCATCACATCATTGCATCAAATATTGATCAGTCTGTATTGATTGCAACCATCAAGGATCCTAAAACTTCAATGGGATTCATTGACAGATTTCTGGTTACTTGTGAGGCATTTCACATCCCTGCAATCGTACTCTTCAACAAAGCGGATATTTACCGTGAAAAAGAACTCAAAATTTTTCATGAACGAAAAGAAATTTATGAACGCATTGGATACAGGGTCTTGCTGACATCAGTGAGTTCAGGGGAGGGCATCGCTGAATTGAAAAAAGAATTGGAGAATCGGTCTACCTTGTTCAGTGGTCATTCTGGTGTGGGTAAATCAAGTTTGATCAATGCAATTTTGGGCGACAGCAATATTCGAACAAGTGAAGTCAGTTCTTGGAGCGGGAAAGGCATGCATACGACCACATTTGCAGAAATGTATGATCTTCCATTTGGAGGAAAAATCATTGATACACCCGGTATGAGAGAGTTTGCCATTGCTGATATCGAGCGATCAGAACTCTCACATTATTTTCCTGAGATGAGGGTTGTATTAAATGATTGCCAGTACAACAACTGCATGCACATCAACGAGCCGTCCTGTGCTGTAAAAAATGCTGTCATGAATGGTCAAATCAGTGAGGAGCGATACATCAGCTATTGCAGCATCTTGGATTCAATCAAAGAGAATGATTGGACTTGATTATTTGAACCAACTGCTGTATTTCACATAGTTGTTGGCAATTCTTTCTATCTCACCTTTTATTTTATCAGGAGTAATATCCTTCACTTTTTTGGCGGGTACTCCCGCAAAAATACATCCCTCCGGAACAACAGTTCCTTCCAAAACAACTGCTCCCGCTGCTACAATCGAATTGCTGCCAATAACGGCTTGGTCCATCACAATGGCTCCCATGCCAATTAAAACATTGTCGTGAATCGTGCATCCATGAACGATTGCATTGTGTCCAATGCTTACATTGTTTCCGATATTCGTTGGACTCTTCTCGTAAGTGCCATGTATCACTGCATTGTCTTGTACATTAACTTTATCTCCCATTTTGATATAGTTTACATCCCCTCTCACCACTGCATTGAACCAAAAGCTGCATGCATTTCCGGTGATCACATCTCCCACAATGGTTGCATTCGGTGCGATGAAAACATCTTCTCCAAATGATGGATGAATATCATGTACAGGTAAAATAACTGGCATCTTTTTTTCTTAAAGTTATTTCATAATGCTGAACTTTGCAGCAATGAATCAGCGTGAACTCTTTTTGCGACACGTCGCACAAACATCTGAGGCTCCCCTTGCACTTGAAATAGTCAGGGCCAAGGATTCGTGTATGTGGGATTCGAATGGAAAAAAATACATTGACTTGATCAGTGGCATCAGCGTTTGCAATATTGGACATTCCAATGCGCATGTGATTGAGGCAGTAAAAAAACAGGCTGAGCAATACATGCACATTATGGTATATGGTGAATTGATTGAATCACCGCAGGTAAAATATGCAACAGCACTTGTTTCTCATTTGCCTGCCCAACTGGACAGCGTGTATTTTACCAACTCAGGCACTGAAGCAACCGAAGGCGCTATGAAACTGGCAAAGCGCAGCACGGGAAGATCGAAAATGATGGCATTCCACGATGCCTATCATGGTTCAACACAGGGTGCATTGAGCGCAATGGGCAGTGAGTATTGGCGAAATGCTTTCAGGCCCTTGCTTCCAGGTATCATACATCATACTTACAATACTGCTGAGGCATTGGATGCAATCAATGATGAACTGGCTTGTGTCATCCTTGAATCCGTTCAGGCTGAGCGAGGTGTGGTGGCTCCCTCTCAAGAATGGATGCAGGCATTGAGAAAAAAATGTGATGAATACGGGGTATTGTTGATGCTGGATGAAATTCAAACTGGATTTGGTAGGACCGGTAAGTTATTTGCATTTGAGCATTACGGGATTGTTCCAGATATTCTCTTATTGGGAAAAGCCCTGGGAGGTGGCATGCCATTGGGTGCTTTTGTGGCCAATCGCTCTGTCATGACACAACTTGCCAGTCATCCGGTATTGGGACATATCACAACATTTGGTGGACACCCAGTTGCATGTGCTGCCGGGAATGCAGCGTTTGAATATTTAATCACCGAGCATTTAATGGGAGATATTGAACGCAAGCAGAAAATATTTGCAGATCATATCAAGCATCCATTGATCAGAAATTTCCGATCAATGGGATTCATGATGGCACTTGAGTTTGATTCTTATGAAACCAATAAAAGTATAATAGACACATGCATCGAAATGGGGGTTTTCACTGACTGGTTTCTGTTTGCATCACATTGCATGAGAATTTCACCCCCCTTGATCATTACAGATGATGAAATCAAAGAAGCATGTGCAACCATTTTACTGGCTTGTGACAAGGTTGCTAAAAAGTAAAACGGAAACTTCCGAACACACCGAACCTTTTGTACAACTCTGCTGGCAAGGGTTTTGGAAATACTCTACAGGTAAAATGAATGCTGAAAAAAGACTGTGACTGATTGCAGATAATGATCTTCAAATCCAATACAGCTGACGGGTAAGCGATATGAGTGCCATTTTTCAGGTATACAACGGAAGTCGCCCGCTGTAATCACTCAGCTTTGCGTAGTTTGTTTTATAAAATTGAACGGAGGCAAATGGAATGGATTCTTGCGCATGCAGATCAATGATTTTCGCATGCAGCATTTTCTTCTGAGCCATGACCTGGCCAGCGCAAGTTATGTTTAACAACCACAAAAGGAGGCTTGCAATGGCGGTCCTGATCATGTTATTTGCTAAGGTGCATGCTTCTTTCCTTGTACAAAGTCCTGAAATATGGATCATGCAGATCTTTGACAAAACGAATCGCTTCACCAGTTGATTTCATTTCTGGTCCCAGTTCTTTGTTTACTCCTGGAAATTTTTCAAAACTGAAGACTGGTTCCTTGATGGCAAAGCCATTCAGTTTTTTCTCAAACGTAAAATCAGTCAATTTATGAGTACCCATCATCACTTTTGTAGCAATGTTCAGGTATGGTATTTGATATGCTTTTGCAATGAAAGGGGTGGTTCTGGAGGCACGTGGATTGGCCTCAATAACATAGACTTTTCCGGCCTTGATGGCAAACTGTATGTTGATGAGTCCTCTGATGTCAAGAGCCCTTGCGATTTTTTCAGCAAAATGTTCCATGGTGCTGACTTCCATGGGACTCAAATTGAATGCCGGCAATACAGCATTGCTGTCTCCACTGTGTATACCTGCAGGTTCAATATGTTCCATGACACCCATCACGTGGAAATTTTCACCATCAAAAATGGCGTCGATTTCTGCTTCCTGACACCTGTCGAGAAAATGATCAATCAGTATTTTGTTGCCCGGAATGTGTTTCAACAAGCTTACGACAGCAGACTCTACCTCCTCATCGTTGATGACAATTCTCATTCTTTGTCCACCCAATACATAAGAAGGTCTTACCAATACAGGATATCCAACCTTGTTGGCCACTTCAACAGCTTCGTCTACTGTGTAAGCAGTTCCGTATTCAGGATAAGGAATTTGTAAATTTTTCAACATGTCACTGAAACGTCCTCTATCCTCTGCAATATCCATGTTGTCATAAGAAGTGCCTATGATTTTGATTCCCTTCTTGTGTAATTTTTCAGCAAGTTTCAGCGCAGTTTGTCCACCGAGTTGAACAATCACCCCCTCGGGTTTTTCATATTCGATCAATTCCCAGAGATGTTCCCAGAAAACGGGTTCGAAATAAAGCTTGTCGGCTATATCAAAATCGGTTGAGACAGTTTCTGGGTTGCAATTGACCATGATTGCTTCATATCCGCATTCCTTGATGGCCAACAGTCCATGTACACAACAATAATCAAATTCGATTCCCTGTCCTATGCGATTGGGACCGGATCCGAGTACGATGATTTTTTTCTTGTTGCTGATTTTACTTTCATTGGTGCCTTCGTTTTCGAAGCTGCTGTAGAAATAGGGTGTTTTGGCTTCAAACTCTGCAGAGCAGGTATCGACCATTTTGTATACTCTTCTGATTCCAGCTGCCTTTCTTTTTTCATACAGGGCATCTTCATTTCCATCCTGCATGATTTTGCAGATTTGCTCATCGCTGAAACCGTGTTGTTTCGCTTTCTTGATGAGATCAATCGGCAATGCTTCAAATTTGTATTTCGAGATCTCTCTCTCGATATCTACAATTTTTTGTATTTCATATATGAACCAGGGGTCGATTCTTGTTGCCTGACAAATTGTTTTCACACTGATTCCCATCATCAAAGCATCTTTGATGCGGAATATCCTGTCCCACTTGGGAGTTTTGAGGTACTCCACGATTTCATCAGCATGCATCAGGCTCTTACCATAGTATCCGAGTCCCACTGCATTGTTTTCCAAACTTTGGCAGGCTTTCTGAATCGCCTCTGTGAAACTCCTTCCGATGGACATCACCTCACCGACAGATTTCATTTGCAAACCCAACGTATCATTGGCTCCTTTGAACTTGTCGAAGTTCCATCTAGGAACTTTCACAATGACATAGTCCAATGCAGGTTCAAAGTATGCGGAAGTTGTTTTGGTGATTTGATTTTTCAACTCATCTAAACTGAATCCAAGTGCAAGTTTTGCTGCGATTTTTGCGATGGGATATCCTGTAGCCTTGGATGCCAGTGCGGATGATCGGCTAACCCTTGGATTGATTTCAATGGCAATGATTTCCTCCGTTTCAGGATTCAATGCAAATTGAACGTTGCAGCCTCCTGCGAAATTTCCCAAATCCCGCATCATGCGGATGGCAGTATTTCTCATCAGCTGAAATGCGGTATCACTCAAGGTCATGGCAGGTGCTACTGTAATGGAATCACCCGTATGCACACCCATGGGATCAAAATTTTCTACCGTACAGATGATGGCAACATTGTTGTTGGCGTCTCTCAGCAATTCCAATTCAAATTCTTTCCATCCCAATACGGCCTTTTCAACCAGTACTTCATGGATGGGGGATGCATTGAGACCGCGGTTCAGGGCCTCATCCAAGAACTCTTTGCTGTGCACAAATCCTCCGCCTGTTCCACCAAGTGTAAAGGATGGTCTGATAACCAGCGGGAATCCAATTTCTTGTGCAAATTCTTTTCCCTCTAAAAATGAATTGGCTGTTTTGGCAGTAGCGACGGGAATGTTCATTTCAATCATCCATTGGCGGAAGAGTTCTCTGTCCTCGGCCTTGTTGATTGCTTTGATATCGACACCAATTAGTTTTACATTGTATTTCTCCCAGAGACCAATTTCTTCAGCTTCCTTCGCCAGGTTCAATGCAGTTTGTCCGCCCATGGTTGGAAGTACCGCATCAATATCATTTTCTTTCAAAATCTGTTCTATGCTCTCCACTGTCAACGGAAGAAGGTATACTCTGTCGGCCATCATGGGATCGGTCATGATGGTGGCGGGATTGGAATTGATGAGGATCACCTTGATTCCTTCCTCTCGGATACTCCTGGCTGCTTGTGAGCCTGAATAGTCAAATTCGCAAGCCTGACCAATAACGATGGGTCCAGAGCCTATGATGAGTACCGAACGAAGAGATGAATCTTTTGGCATGTTTTAGATTTGTAGGGACACAAAAAAACCGGGACTTACCCGGGGGGCAAAGGTAAGATTTGAGGGCTATTTTCAAATGGAAATATTCGAAAATAGGGCGTTAAACGGGTGAATGTTGAAATGTAGTGGGTAATTAAGCCTGCTGGTGATAGGCGGCCATTTCATAGTCCTCCAAAATGTCTTCTTTGGATGGATGTGGAAAGCCAATGGCATCATATGAAGACTCCGATTTGGAATGCTTCTTGGAGTCCCTTCCTTTATTGAGGGTTTTCCATACTGTTGCCAAGAATTGAATAAAGCTTTTCATGATCTGATAAATAGACAATCAAAGCACCTAAAAAGTTGTCTGTACCTGCATATTTTTTTAAAAACTTTTTGCTGAGGTAGATTTGCATCATGCGAAAGTCCTTTTTCTTGAACCTCTTAAGCATCCATGCAGTGCTGTTTACAGCTGCACAGTCGTCTCAATCTAAAGGAAGTTTAACCTATCCTCTTTTGATCAAACCCAAGCTAAATGCGAGTTTCGGAGAAATGCGCCCGAACCATTTCCACATGGGATTGGATCTCAGTACTGAGGCAAAGGAGAACTTGCCTGTTCAGGCCCCCGCTGATGGATACATTGCGAGAATTAAGATTGAGTCAGGCGGATTTGGAAGGGCTATTTATGTCAATCATCCCAACGGAACAACCACGGTCTATGCCCATATGAACAGGTTTCTACCGGCAGTTGAAACATATTTAGAAAAAAAGCAATACGAACAGGAGTCATGGAAAATAGATTTGCAAGTCCCCGTCGGTTTGTTCAAGGTAAAAAGAGGACAGGTGATAGGGTACAGCGGCAATACAGGTTCTTCGGAAGGGCCGCATCTGCATTTTGAGCTGAGAGATACCAAAACCGAACATTGTCTCAATCCGCTGACCAATGGTATTTTAGTTGAAGATCATGTTTCTCCTGAGCCAAGGCAACTGGCATTTTACGACTATGAAAAAAGCATTTATGAGCAAAGTCCATTACTGGTTGCTTTGATAAAAAAAGGCGATGGGTATGCTCCTGCCGGACCGATAGATTTGCCATTTGAAAAAGTTGTAGTGGGGATAGTTGCAAATGACCGATCAGACGGCAGTTCAAACCCCAATGGAATTTACCAGGCATTGCTCAAGCAGGGTGAACAAAAACTAACAGGCTTTACACTTGAAAATGTTTCATACGATTTTACGAGAAACATCAATGCTCATATTGATTATGCTCATCGATTCAAGGGCGGTAACTATATCCAATTGTTGCACAGGCCCAAATTTTTTCAGGAGCATGTGTATGCCTCCCATGCAACCAGTCCCTTTTTGCTGAATACAAATACAGTCCAGCGGTATGAAATTCAGATTGCTGATGCACATCAGAATACATCAGTTGTTTCTTTTGGTCTCCGGAAATCGGGGCTACAGACAAAGCAAACATTGAGCGGACAGCAGATGGCATACAATCAAAAAAATACATTTCAGCACAATGGTATCAGATTTGAATTTTCACCTGATGCATTTTATGATGCATTCCACATGCAGGTAGTCTCCGCTGCACCACAGCATGTCTCGGAAAAATCCAATGCTTACCTGGTCCAACCACCATACATTCCAGTCAACACCCTTTTTCGTGTCAGCATGCAATCTTCCAAAGCAGATTTGGACACATCAAAAATGTTGATCAGAAAAATAGTTAAAAATAAAACCGAAATCAAAAAGGCAGTTTTTGATGGATTCGGATTTTCTGCCATGTTCAGAGAGTTGGGTACATTTCAATTGATAGAAGACCTTGTGTCTCCAGTTGTACAATTCAATCTGCAAAAAGGTTCCTCGGTGAAAAAGGGTTCCCTCATTTCCATTGCAGTTTCAGACAACAACAAGTCCATCAGTTCTTTTGAAGCAAGGAGTGACGGCAAATGGCTTATGTTCAAACCCACCGGTATGCGTTATCAATATCAGGTCGACGATCATCTCCCCGTTGGTGAACATTTATTGAAGGTTGTTGTTGTAAATGAGGCTGGAAACAAGTCAGTTGCTCGGCTACCTTTCAAAAGAATATAGTATATGAAATTAGCAGAAGGGAAAAAGGCTCCATCGTTTACAGCAAAAGACCAGGACGGTGCTGCCATAAAGCTTTCAGATTTCAAGGGGAAAAAATTGGCCTTGTATTTTTATCCAAAAGATGACACCAGCACATGCACCGTTCAGGCATGTAATTTGAGAGATGGTTTCAAAGCGTTGAGCAAAAAAGGAATTGAGGTCATCGGTGTGAGTCCGGATGATCAAAAATCGCATGTAAAATTCATCACCAAACACAAACTGCCTTTTCGCATCATTGCCGATACGGATAAAAAATTGGTCGAAAAATATGGTGTTTGGGGGGAGAAACAATTGTATGGAAACAAATACATGGGAGTGTTCAGAACAACTTTTTTGATTGATGAAAATGGAGTCGTTGTCAAAATCATAGCCAAGCCCAAGGTCAAAGAACACGCAAAAGAAATTGCAGCGGGATTCGGATTATAGCATCCATTCAACTTCGCCATGGCGAATGGTTTCTGTAAATCCTCTTTCAATCTCCAGTTCACCATGGATGTTTACCCCTCGCACTTTTGCTTTGAAAACAATTTGTTTTTTTCTAAAATTTACTTCCTCATCCTTTTTGTACAGCAATCCATTGAAATCATCCAGCATTTGAAGCGCCCCATGCAACTGCAACATTTGCATTCTCTTTTCAATGTGATCGATCAGCTCTTTGGCAAGCTCAAGTGGATCGTATGATTTGCCTGAAATTTGTCGGAGGGATACTGCTTGAACGGTAATTTCAGAGAAGTCAACCTGATTGATGTTGATGCCTGTACCGGCTACGATCCATTCCCATTTTCCATCCCGGACCGTATTTTCAATTAAAATTCCCCCTGCCTTTCTGTCACGCCAGTACAAATCATTCGGCCATTTGATCCTGGTTTCTTCACCTGCATATTTGCCAAAGAAATCACAACATGCAAGGGCAATGGTTGCTGAGACGGGGAATTGCTCTTTGATTGAAAATTGTTCTGCTGCAATCAGTGTGCTCATCGTGATGTTTTGGCCTGACTCACTTTGCCAGTTTCGGCCCCTTTGGCCTTTCCCTTGGGTTTGCTCAAGTGCAAATACGACCAATCCGTGTGCTGCCTTTCCTTCACGGATCAGCTGCATGGCATGGTTATTGGTACTGTCTACTGTAGATAATATGATGAGGGGCTTTCCGGGCATTTTGTTGGCAGCTTAAGGAGGGAAATTATCCTTAATTTTGGAAAGTTACTCAACGAAAACTTAAAAAAACAGCGATTGGCATCAAGATCAGAAGGAACCGTACCTGCAAAGAAAATATCCCGCTTAACAAAAAACAGTAAAATACTGAAGGTGATCACCTCTGCCATCCAGGATAGAAAAGGTGAACACATCGTGTTGTTGGATCTGAGAAAGATATCAGAAGCAGTTTCTGATTTTTTTATCGTTTGTGAGGCGACTTCCACTGTTCAGGTAAAAGCAATAGCTGACTGGGTTGAAGTGAAAGTGAAAAAGGAGTTGGGCGAATTGCCATACAAACACGAAGGTCAACAAGCCAGTCAGTGGATACTGATTGATTATGTCAATGTGGTCGTACATGTTTTTTTGAGTGAAACAAGAAAATTTTACAAATTGGAGGATATGTGGAATGATGGGGTTGAAATAGATTTAGAGGAGCCTGCCTCACTGCCCCAACCGCCTGCCTTTACAACTATCAAGAAAAAGAACAAGCATTCATCATGAGCAACGATTCAAGCAACAGAGAAAAGAGGGGCGGTTCCATGAACCCGTTCAAACGGAAAGATCAGGGAGGAGAGGGTGGTTCATCGAAAGGACCATCATTCAGTTTTTACTGGATCTATGTTATTGCCGCAGTGCTGCTGATTGGATATCAGGTGATGCGTGGTGTAAGTCCGGATGCCCGCAACATCAGTGAACTGGAGTTCAAGCAAAAAATGCTCAGTCAAAACGATGTTGCCAAATTGGAACCAGTAAAAAACAAGGATGTTGTAAGAGTTTATATTCTTCGTGACAGCTTGGATAAAAAAGCATACAAGGATTTGTTGGGAGATAAACTGGTTTATGCAAAATCATCCAAAGGCCCCCATTTTCAATTCAGCTATTCTAAAATTGACGATTACCAGGAGAACCTGAGCAAATACTTCTCAGAACATCCGGAGGTAAAGGAGGTTCCTGTTGAGCCTGTTACCGATCCTGAATTTTTTGGTCCGCTTGTTAATTTCTTATTTCCCATCCTGATGTTTGGTGTCCTCATGGTATTGATGATGCGTAAAATGGGTGGAGGTGCCGGCGGTGGTGGTGGAGGAGGAATTTTCAGCATCGGAAAATCTAAAGCACAGTTGTTTGACAAGGGAACCAAA
This sequence comes from Bacteroidota bacterium, assembly GCA_041183265.1. Lineage (GTDB taxonomy): Bacteria > Bacteroidota > Bacteroidia > Chitinophagales > Chitinophagaceae > Pollutibacter. Next base: position 14,119 of record JBEGMC010000060.1, on the reverse strand, counting down.
GTAAACATCACCTTTACAGATGTAGCCGGTTTGGATGAGGCCAAGCAAGAAGTGATGGAAATCGTTGACTTCCTCAAGAATCCCAAAAAATATACAGCTCTGGGTGGTAAGATTCCCAAGGGGGCTTTGCTTGTCGGACCTCCTGGTACGGGCAAAACATTGCTTGCAAAAGCCATGGCTGGAGAAGCGCAGGTCCCATTTTTCTCCATGTCTGGTTCAGATTTCGTGGAACTTTTTGTCGGTGTGGGTGCGAGCAGGGTTCGTGATCTCTTCAAACAAGCAAGAGAAAAAGCACCCTGTATCATTTTCATTGATGAGATTGATGCCATCGGCAGGGCCAGAGGGAAGAATGTGATGATGAGCAATGATGAAAGGGAAAATACATTGAACCAATTATTGGTGGAGATGGATGGATTTGGCGGAGACAGCGGCATCATCATTTTGGCGGCAACCAATCGTCCGGATGTACTCGACAGCGCCTTGTTGCGACCTGGTCGCTTCGATCGTCAGATCAGCATCGACAAGCCTGATGTAAAAGGAAGAGAAGCCATATTTCTTGTTCATCTGAAACCAATCAAGCGATCTGAGAAATTGGACATACACAAACTTGCAGAACAAACACCTGGATTTGCAGGTGCAGACATTGCCAATGTATGCAATGAGGCTGCATTGATTGCCGCCCGAAAAGGAAAAGAGCAAGTGGAAATGGATGACTTCCAGGATGCGATTGACAGGGTTATAGGCGGACTCGAAAAGAAAAACAAGATCATCCTTCCTGAGGAGAAAAAAATCATTGCTTATCATGAAGCAGGGCATGCTGTCTGCGGCTGGTATCTTGAACACGCTTATCCATTGCTGAAAGTCACCATCGTTCCCAGAGGCGTTGCAGCATTGGGATATGCACAGTATACACCCAAAGAACAATACCTGTACAATACAGAACAGCTCACTGATCAAATGTGCATGACACTCGGTGGAAGGGCAAGTGAAGAAATTTTCTTTGGAAAGATTTCAACTGGTGCACAAAATGATTTGCAGCAGGTAACCAAGATGTCTTATGCAATGGTGACTGTGTATGGCATGAGCGAGAAAGTAGGAAACATCAGCTTCTATGATCCCCAACAGGAGAACACATTCACCAAACCATACAGTGAAGAGACAGGAAAGCTGATTGATGATGAAGTCAGAAAACTCGTTGATGATGCATACCAGCGGACCCTCCACTTGTTGTCTGAGAAAAAGGAGCAGGTTGAAAAAATTGCGTTGGCCTTGCTTGACAGGGAAGTGTTGCATCAGCAGGACGTAGAAGATCTGATCGGCAAACGTCCATTCAGTGAAAAGAAAATCCTTGCAGATGAAGAACCTGCAACGAATGAGCCAACCAGTAACACAACGGTGTAAAGACCATGCGCAGATTGGATGAAAAAATAATCATGGAATCATCTTCTTCAAAAGAAAGTATTTTGAAGAACATACGAAAGGCACTTACCCAGCCCACAGAACAGCCATATCCTGCACTTGACAAGGCAGAATTCAACTTTGAAGAATCGGGTGAGGATCTTGCAGTATTGTTTGCAGAGAAATTTACTGCACTGCTTGGAAAATTTTCCCTCTGCTCCAATGAAGAAGATCTGGTCAATCAGATCAATGCGCTTGCTGTTGAGAAACAATGGGCTGACCTGTATTGCACAGATGACAACATCCGATCTGCATTTGCCTCATTTGGTTTTCAGCAGTTTTCAACCAAATCACTTGCAGAAAGCGATGCATCCATTACCAAATGTGAGTTACTGGTGGCGAGAACCGGATCGATTGTGTTGAGCAGTGCAGTATCCTCCGGCAGAACCACAAGTGTATACGCACCAGTTCATATATGCGTTGCCAAAGCAAGTCAGCTTGTTTTTGATGTAAAAGATGCATTGAAAATTTTGCAAAAAAAATACGGAGATCAGCTGCCCTCTATGATTTCATTTGCAACGGGTCCGAGCAGAACGGCAGATATAGAGAAGACGTTGGTGGTTGGGGTACATGGTCCCAAGGAAGTCTATTGTTTCCTATTAGACAGCTGAGCCTCCCGCCAGTGCTCATTTCTCGGTATATTTGAAGATGCAAGTCCCACAAGGCAAAAAAATTTATTTCCTTTCAGATTTCCACCTGGGTGCGCCCGATAAAGATGCCAGTCTACACCGGGAGAAAAAAATCGTTGCTTTTTTGGATGCGATTAAAGAAGATGCATGCATGGTCTTTGTATTGGGTGACTTGTTTGACTTTTGGTTTGAATACAGAAAAGTTGTTCCCAAAGGGTATGTTCGCATTTTGGGAAAGTTGGCAGAATTGACCGATCGTGGGACAGCGGTACATTTTTTTGTAGGCAATCATGACATGTGGATGTCTGGTTACTTCGAATCTGAACTGGGTATTCCTGTTTTTTTTCAAGAAAAAACTTACCTGTTCAATGGAAAAAAATTCATCATTGGTCATGGAGATGGATTGGGTCCGGGTGACCATGGGTATAAGTTTCTAAAATCTATTTTCAGAAATCCTGTTTGTCAATTTCTGTTTGGATTGATACCGCCATATTGGGGACTCTCCATCGCAGCATATTTCAGCAGAAAAAGTCGGATGGCGACAGGCGAAAACGATGATCATTTTTTGGGAGAAGATCAGGAGTGGCTGATACAATATTGTAAGTCAGCTTTAAAAACAACGCATGTTGACTATTTTGTTTTTGGACACAGGCACTTTCCGATTGAGTTTGATTTGAATGCTACCTCCCGTTACATCAATCTCGGCGACTGGATCAAGTACAATTCCTATGCTGTATTTGATGGGCATCAGCTGACATTAAAATATCATGCATGATCCGGTATATCATTTGTTTAATATTTTTTGCAACGGGGTCTTTGCATACTGTTTCTCAAGAATCTCTGTTGAAAATAGAATTGATCAAAGAAATCAAGGGTGAATTTGAATTGTTTGATGTAGATGAATCAGGAAGCATTTACCTGCTTACAGCAGGAGGACAGCTCAAGAAATACAACACAAACCTTGATTCTCTCGCAGTGTTGAATGAGGTCAGACGCTATGGAAAGCTTCATTCCATTCATTCTCAACATGCACTCAGAACTTATTTGTATTTCAAGAACTTCAATGTTGTATTGATATTGGACAGGTTGATGCAAATTGTGCAGCGCATTGATTTGAGAAAACTGAATTTGTTTCAAGTCAATGCAGTCTGTCCGAGTTATGACAATCAATTATGGCTGTTCGATGAGCAAAACAGCAAAATAAAAAAAATCCGTTTGGATGGGTCTATCGCTCTTGAATCAACCGACCTCAGATTGGTATTTCCTGAGAAATTGAGTCCTGTGAAAATGCTAGAGCACCAAGGCTATTTGTATTTACTGGATCTTCAACAGGGAATCTATGTATTTGACTATTATGGTGGATTCAAAGAAAAAATAGCCATCTCAAACATCAAAGGTTTTCAGTCATTGGACAATGACATTTTGTTGAGTGAAGCAAAAGGCACATGGGTAAAAAGAACAGAAAAAGCTACTTTCAATTGGAAATTAACCGAGTTGCAAACAGGATCATTGAAGCAGACGTTGTTTTCAACCAAATTCTTTTATGCGTTGAGTAAGAGCAGTTTGTCCATATATGCGTATCAATTAAATCAATAAGCATGCAGGATGTTTTAAGTAAATCATTGTTTGACAATACCATTGCCAGTTATCTGATTGTATTTGGAATCATCTCGTTGGTTTGGATATTGAAAAAGTGGGCAAGTCAGCATATGACGAGACTGGTTTTTTATTTATTCAAGCGCATGGGAAGGATCATTGATGAAAAGGAATTTTTCAATTTGGTATTGGCCCCACTTGAAAATTTTATTTTCTTTCTTGCTGTATATGTTTCAATGAGCAGCTTGAGTTTCCCGGCTGTCTTGCATGTAAAAATTTTCAAGATTACTTCACAAGTGCTGATCGACCGATTGGCGATTGGTATGCTGATATTCTTCTTTTTCCATACGCTCTTGAGGGTCATTGATTACCTGGCAATCATTCTGGAAAAAAGGGCCAGTACAACGGAGGATACTACAGACGATCAGTTGATCATTTTTTTCAGGGAATTTCTGAAAGTCATTCTGGTGATTATCTGTATCCTGGTGATGATCAGATTTGTACTCAATGAGGATATTACAAAAATATTGGCTGGACTCAGTCTTGCAGGTGCAGCCATCGCACTTGCTGCCAAGGAAAGTCTGGAAAATCTGATTGCATCTTTTATCATATTTTTTGACCGCCCTTTTCGCGTGGGAGATCTCTTAAAAGTGCAACAGATTCAGGGTACTGTAGAAAAAATTGGACTCAGAAGCACCAGGATCAGAACAAATGACAAAACCTATGTTTCTATTCCAAACAAACAGATGGTTGACAGCATTGTTGATAATTTTTCTCTCCGAAACAAACGCAGAGGGGAGTTGAATTTGCACTTGGATCTGTATACCACCTATGCCCAGATTGATCAATTGATACATGAACTCAATGACGCTTTTTCTGATGTACAAGTAACTGAAAAATCAATATTATTATCTGATGTGAAACTTGAAGCATTCCTTGTTACGGTTGAATATTACACAGAGCCGATATCAATTGCTGAATTCAACCAGGTAAAACAGCACATCAACTTAAAGGCACTTGCAATTTTGGAAAAACTCCAGATTAAAATTGCAGGAAAATTGAAATAATGCAGTACTTTAAGAAAGGCCTGCTTTCAATTCAAGAAGCATTGATTTGATATTTTTCAGCAATTCGATTGTCTCGAATTGTTCGCTGACCTTTTTGCCTTTTTTAAGAAAACTTTTTGCACCCTCTATGGTATAGCGTTTTTCCTTGAGCAGAAAATAAATCAGTTTTAAATTCTTGACATCCTCTGGCCTGAAAAGCCTGTCACCCTTTCTGTTTTTCCTTGGTTTGAGAATATCAAATTCCTTTTCCCAAAACCTGATAAGCGAAATATTCACATTGAACATTTTTGCAACATCACTGATGGGGTAGTATAATTTGCTGTAAAGCGCTTCGTCGTCTGGAACCTGAATAAATGCTGGATCAGCATAGGTAGGTTCTCTTTGTTCTTCGACAGCAGTGATTGTTTCAACTACGTTGATTGGTGGTTGGGGTGCAGAGGAAGGGGGCGATACCTGCACAGGTTTATCTTTCTTTTCGCGTGCTGATTTTTTTTCAGGGTGCTGTAAAGGTTCTCCGCCAAATAGGTCTAGCTGATGAAGCATGCAACGAATTTAAATACAAAATCAACCTTTCAATGAATGAGTTTTGCACAATTCATCAGTCAAATGATTGGTTGCGTGATGCAGCCAATTTGAGTATCTGCTGGTACTGCTCGGGTGTTAAATCATTGTAGAAGAAATAAATCGGATCCAGGTGCTTTTTCCCTTTGATGACTTCGTAATGCAGATGTGGCCCCGTTGATTTACCGGTATTTCCCACGTATCCGATTACTTCTCCTCTCTTGACTGATTGTCCCCTTTTGGCTTTTAGTCTGAACAAATGGCCGTACAGCGTATTGTAAGCATAGCCATGGTCAATGATGATGTGATTCCCGTACCCATTTCCAAGATTGCCTGCAACCCTTACAACACCATCAGCAGTCGCATATACGGGGGTACCCTGGGGAGCAGTAAAGTCAAGTCCCGGATGAAATTTAACTGTTTTGTACAACGGATCGATCCTGTATCCAAATCCCGAACTTACTCGGTCCAGGTCTTTGTTGCTCAGTGGTTGAATGGCAGGAGTGCTGGCCAATAACCTCTCTTTGTTTTTGACCATTTTCTCTATTTCCTTGTATGATCTTTCCTGGCTGATGATCCTGTTGTAAATGCCACTGAGTTTTTGGGCTATGCCTGCTGTCAATTCTTCACTGTCCATTCCAGCGAGGATTTGCATTTCTTTTCTTTTTTCCAGTTGCCTGATCCGCATGCTGTCTGGGAGCGGTTGAGCTTCAAAGACAGTTCTGTAAACCTCATTGTCCCGTTTTTCCAATTGGCGCAGTCTCTCGTCCAGTTCACCGTATTTGTCGGCATATACCTTGTTCAGGTATTCTGCCCTTTCCAACTGCAGTTTCATCATTTTTTCCTTGGGTGAATCGAGGAAGCGGAAGGCCACTGCAACAACAATCAAACCTGATACGATGGCTGTTGAAATGAATGCGAAAATCCGCAACAGGGTCACTCTTAGTGGCGTGACCTGTTTCTCATACCTGAGGGTCTGGGTGTTATAGTAATATTTGATCTTCTTCATCAGCTGCCCATCTCTGAAATGATGTATTTTTGCTGCTTAGGGTCGACGCAAATATAGCCTATTGTGCCTAGACCCCTCCACATCAACATGTTAAGCGATGACATCTGCAGAAATTAGAAAGAAATTTTTAGATTTTTTTGTGAGCAAGGGGCATCATATCGTTCCCTCAGCACCGATTGTTCTAAAAGACGATCCAACCCTGCTTTTCACCAATGCTGGGATGAACCAATTCAAGGATTATTTTTTGGGCAACAGGGTTGCACCCCACAAACGGGTCGTTGATACCCAAAAATGTCTCAGGGTCAGCGGAAAACACAATGACCTGGAAGAAGTAGGCGTCGATACCTATCACCATACCATGTTTGAAATGCTGGGCAATTGGAGCTTTGGTGATTATTTCAAGAAAGAAGCGATTGAGTGGAGCTGGGAGCTGTTGACAGAAGTATTTCAAATGGACAAGTCCAGGTTGTATGCCACTGTCTTCGAGGGAGATGCAAAGGAGAATATTCCGCCATCCACCATCGCATTGGGCGTATGGAAAAAACTGTTGCCGGAAGAACACATCGTTTTTGGAAACAAAAAAGACAATTTCTGGGAGATGGGTGATACGGGTCCATGCGGACCCTGCAGCGAGATACACGTGGATTGCAGGTCGGATGAAGAAAGGGCAAAATTACCCGGTCACCTCTTGGTGAACAAAGATCATCCTCAGGTAATTGAAATTTGGAACAATGTCTTCATCCAATACAATCGCATGAAAGACGGTTCCCTTCAACCCTTGGCAGCAACACATGTAGATACGGGAATGGGACTGGAACGATTGGTGAGGGTATTGCAAGGAAAGCATTCAAACTATGAAACCGATTTGTTTTCCGGAACCATTGAGCAGACAGAAAAAATCTCCGGGAAAAAATATACGGCAAGCGACAGCAAACAAGATGTTGCTTTCAGGGTATTGGCTGATCATATCAGGGCCATTGCATTTACCATCGCAGATGGACAATTGCCTTCCAATACCGGAGCTGGATATGTGGTAAGGAGAATTCTGAGAAGAGCTGTCAGGTATTATTACTCATACCTTGATGTGAAAGAGCCGATCCTTTTTAAGTTATTGCCCGGACTCTCCGCTCAGTTCAAAGATGTCTTTCCAGAACTTGAAGCACAACTGTCTTTTGTGAGCAAAGTTGTGAAAGAAGAAGAGGATACATTTTTGAGAACCCTTGGAAAGGGGTTGAAGAAAATGGATGATATCATCGAAGCATCATCCAAAGAAAATTTGATCAAAGGAGCTCCAGCATTTGAACTGTATGATACCTATGGATTTCCATTCGATTTAACCCGGTTGATCGCACAGGAAAAAGGCATGCTGGTTGATGAAGCGGGATTCGAACAGGAAATGCAATTGCAAAAAAATCGAAGCAAATCAGCCGCAGCAGTAGATACAGGTGATTGGATTGAAGTGTCTAAGCCACAGCATGGTAAAACATCATTTGTGGGATATGATGCATTGTCCTCTGAAACCAACCTTCTGAAATACAGAAAAGTAGAGGCCAAGGGCCAGACCTCCTATCAAGCAGTATTGGAAAACACACCTTTCTATGCAGAGAGCGGCGGACAAGTAGGCGATACTGGAGTGATCAGAATTGGATCTTCCGAAATCAAAGTATCCAACACCAAAAAGGAAAATGATTTAATCATTCATACCATTGATGCGCTGCCAACCGATATTCAACCTGCTGTGACGGCTTTTGTAGATGGGGATAGAAGAAAAGAAATTACCAAGCACCATACACTCACACATTTATTGCATGCCGCACTGAGAATTACTCTTGGATCACATGTTGCACAAAAAGGCTCATTGGTACATGAGCAGGGAATGCGTTTTGATTTTTCTCATTTTGCCAAAATGACTGAACAAGAGATGGAACAGGTGACTTCCATTGTCAATCAAAAAATCAGAGAAAATATTCCTGTCGTTATTCGGGAAATGCCCAAGGAGGAAGCAATGAAACTGGGGGCCATGGCTTTGTTTGGTGAAAAGTATGGAAATACAGTGAGGGTTGTAACCATCGATCCTGAATTTTCTATCGAGCTCTGCGGTGGAACACATGTTTGCAGCACAGGGGAGCTTGGATATTGTATGATTGTTTCCGAATCCAGCGTGGCTGCAGGTGTAAGGAGGATTGAAGCAGTATGTTCCAGTGCAGCTGAACAGCACATCAAAGAACAACAGCAACTGTTGAAGCAGATTGCTGCGACACTCAAACAACCAAAAGATCTTATCCGGGCTTTGGAATTGCAGTCAGATGAATTGAGTTCATTGAAGCGACAACTGGAAGGAGCGGAAGCAAGGTTATTGGGCTATGTCAGCAATGAGTTGTTTCATCAATTTGAATCTGTCAACAAAATACAGTTTCTGGGAGCAGCAGTAGATGTATCATCTGTTGATGCGCTTAAAAAATTGTGCAATGAGTTAAGATCCACCCATGACAATGCTTTTGTAGCGATCGGTGCAGTCATTGAGGGAAAGCCTGCTGTAGCCCTGGGTATTGCTGATGCGCTGCAACAATCATCCGGATTCGATGCGAATGCCATGATCAAAAACGAAGTGGCAAAATACATCAAAGGTGGTGGTGGCGGTCAAAAAACGCTGGCAGTGGCAGGCGGACAAGATCCTGCTGCACTGATGTCCGCCATAGATGCAGTTAAAAAAGCTTTGCATGCATAAGTATGAAGCAGTCATTGGTTTAGAAGTACACGCTCAGTTGAAGACTGCAAGTAAATTATTTTCCGGTGACGGCACCAGTTTTGATGCGAGTCCCAATGAACATGTGAGTCCCATTACCCTCGGACATCCAGGAACTTTACCCAGGATGAACAAAAAAGCTGTTGAATTGGCAATCAAAATGGGACTGGTCTGCAACTGTGAAATTTCAACATATAATTATTTCGCAAGAAAGAATTATTTCTATGCTGATTTGCCCAAGGGCTATCAAATATCACAACATACCACACCCATTTGCAAAGGAGGCATCGTTCAAATAAAAACCGCCCAGGGTGTAAAAGAGGTTCGGTTGACGAGAATTCACTTAGAGGAAGATGCAGGGAAAAGCATACATGATCTGGATGATGCGTTGACTTTTCTTGATTATAACAGAGCAGGGATGCCCTTGATTGAAATTGTTTCAGAACCTGACATGCATTCAGCTGAAGAAGCAGCAGCCTATCTAACACAAATTAGAAAACTCGTGAGGTGGATAGGAATATGTGATGGAAACATGGAAGAGGGGAGCCTCAGGTGTGATGCCAACATTTCTGTTCGACTTCATGGTGCTCAAACCCTCGGAACCAGGGTGGAAGTAAAAAATCTCAATTCCATCAAACACCTGCGTCATGCAGTAGAAATCGAAATCCAACGACTCACGGCCATGTCTGAGAGAGGAGAAACCATTCTTCAGGAAACGAGAAGTTATGATGCAGATGCCGGCATTACCTTCTCTATCAGGACAAAAGAAGATGCAGAAGATTACAGATATTTTCCGGAGCCTGATCTGGCTCCTTTCCACTTTACGGAAGCATATATCAGTGATGTAAAAAATCAATTGCCTCTGTTGCCCGAGGTTATTGCATGTAAATTCATTGATGCATACGGCCTCTCATCCTATGATGCAGAACAACTGACAGAGGAAAAAGATTTATGCGATTTGTATGAATCCATTGCTCAGCATACCAAACATACAAAACAGTTGGCCAACCTCTTGCTGGGACCAATGAGGGCCATGTTGAACCAGTCATCTGATGATTGGAAAAGCATAAAAATCTCCGCTGCTTATTTTGATGAATTGTTGACACTGATCTCAAAGGGGACCATCAATTTTTCACTGGCTGCACAAAAAATCTTACCAAGAATGATGGCCGATGCTACGGCAGCTCCAATGAGCCTGATCCAAGAGCTCGATCTGGCACAGGATGCAGATACCGATCAATTGTACACATGGGCAAAACAGGTATTGGATGCCATGCCCGACAAGGTGGAGGAATATAAAAAAGGGAAAAAGGGACTCATCGGACTTTTCATGGGCGAAGTAAAAAAGCAATCAAAGGGAAAGGCAGACCCCAAGCAGGTAACAGCTATTTTGGAATCATTACTGCATCAATAAAATATATCATGAAAAAAATTATTTTTTATTCCATTGCATTGTTGTCGGTTGTTGTGTATTCCTGCAAACAGGAATCAAACAATTTGAATGTACAAATTCAGCTTTCCAATATAAACCCTTCTCAACATGTTTATCTTGATTTGATCGAATTGGATGCCAACCCAACTACGATGGATTCTACCCGAATCGACACAGATACCAAATCAGTGAATTTGAAGGGTGGCGCTTTGAACCAAGAGGCACTGTATCGAATTCGCTTTGAAAAGGATGAGTTTTATTTTATTTTGGTGGGTGATCAACCGAATATCAAGCTTGAATTGGATGGAAAAAATCTCGGAAGCTATACAACCAATTCAAAAGGATCCAATGCATTCAAAAACCTCTTGACTTCGTTCAACGCAAGATTGCAGGAAATGGCGCAATTAAAATCTCAGATTGAAATGAAAGGTACCATCATGGACAGTTCAAGGGTGCTGATGGAAGAATCATTCAGAAAAAAATCTGCTGAAACCGGTGCTTATCTATTGTCGTTTGCTGACAGCACCTCCACACCGGCATTGGCAGTTTATGCTCTTGGTATTTCAAAAAATCTCGTATCTGCCGAGCAAATGTCGCCTGTACTCAAAAACATTGCTAAACGTTTTCCTGACCTGCAAAAAATCAAAAAAATTGCAGAGGCTTTTCAGAGCGAGATGTCTTCGCCTGCAGAGGGGGGATTGGTTGGAAAGCAAGCACCCGATTTTACACTCCCTACACCAGAAGGAAAATCACTTTCATTGTCTTCTTTGAAGGGACAGTATGTGCTGGTTGATTTCTGGGCAAGCTGGTGCAAGCCTTGCAGGATGGAAAACCCCAATGTCGTTGCAGCATTTCAACAATTCAAAGACCGGAATTTTACGATTCTGGGTGTGTCATTGGATAAAACAAAAGATGATTGGATCAGGGCTATTGCGGATGATCAATTGTATTGGAGTCACGTAAGTGATTTGAAGTTTTGGGACAGTGAAGTTGTTCCCCTTTATGGCATTGAGGGAATACCTTTTAATGTTTTACTGGATCCTGACGGAAAAGTGATTGCAACAGATTTAAGGGGACCAGCACTTGAACAGAAATTGCAGGAAATCCTGAAATAAAAAAAGCCGCACATTAAGTGCGGCTTTTTTTTAAGCAATATTTTGATTAATAGCCAGTTACCTGAGTAATCTGTCCTGCACTGTTGATGATTTCTCTTTGTGGAGTTGGATACAATGCACGGAATGCATTTGCTCCAGAAAATCCGGTCACAGCAGTAGACAATCTGTTGGTACGTTTCATATCAAAGAACGCATGGCCTTCGTGAGCAAATTCATAATATCTGTCTTCATACAGTTGCTTTAAGAGATCATCTGCAGTTGCTGCTGTAGAAGCAGCCAAACCTGCTCTTGAACGAATGACATTCAAGTCAGCCAATGCACCGGTCAAATCAGGAGCAGCTTTTTTGGCTTTTGCTTCTGCACGGATCAGATACATTTCTGCGAGACGGATGATGATCACGTTGTCAGTTCCGTTGATACGGGAATATTTTCCTGTTTTATTGCTTCCACTCAAAACCTTCACATTGGTAGCCTTTCTCAAGTCAGTTGCAGGTTGTGCGTTCAGGGTAGTGCTAGAACCAATTTCGTTTCTTCCACCCAATCCGGTAGGGAAATAGTAGAAAGCGATAGAGTTGGTATTGTTGATATCATACTGCAATTCGAAAATACTTTCTGGTCTTGTATTTTGTGAAGACCACAGTGCATCGTAAGATGCTGATAGACCAGTACCGGCTCCTTTCAAAGCATTGATCACATCGTTTGCCTGTGTTTCTGCTGTCGCCCAATCTTCTTTGTACAATGCTGCGCGTGCCTTCAGTGCTTTTGCAGCATTTACAGTTGCTCTTCCGGTGGTGGTGGCTTTCAGATTGGCAATCGCATAATCCAAATCGCTGTCAATCTGTCTCCATACGTCAGCTTCTGCAGCCAGCGGAATAGGGTCCGCATCTGCTGGTGCAAGTGTTGGAGTTGTTCTTACTGGAACGCCACGACCTCCTTTGTTGAAGCCATTGTTGGATCCTCCATATGCTCTCAACAAATCAAAGTACATGATAGCCCTGAGAAATCTTGCTTCACCGATGGTTTGGGTTTTATTGAATGCAGGATCAGAAAGTGTTTCTGATGATGAAATTACTGTATTGACCCTGTTGATACCAGTATAAATGACATTCCACATACCAGTTAAGTTAGTATTGTCTGGAAGAATCTGCCTGTTAGCGAACTGTGCGAAAGATGGGAACGTACCTGTATGGGCGATCACACCTGCATACAAATCAGAAAGTGCCCAAAATTCGAGTCCGTAATAGCTGGTACTTTGAAGGGCATTGTAACAACCCAACAAACCTGCCTCCACTCCTTGACGGGTGGTATATGCTGTTTCAGCACTCAACACTGTTTGAGGTTGCTGATCGATGATTTTTTCACAAGATGAAAAAACGATCAATGCTGTCAGCAAGGATAATTTTATGTTTAACATCTTTTTCATTTCTATGATAATTTAAAGTGTATTGAATTAGAATCCAGCATTGATACCAAATGTGATGATGCGTGGTTGTGGGAAAGTCAAGAAATCAGTTCCTTGTGCTGTATTGGTGAGCGTAAAGGTGCTGACCTCTGGATCAAATCCCTGGTATTTGGTCCAAGTGAAAAGATTCTGTGCCTGCAAGAATAGTTTCAGAGAACTGATTTTCATTTTCTTCAATGCACTTTGATTGAAGTTGTAACCAACCAGCAAGTTTTTCAACCTGGTGAAAGATCCGTCTTCAATCCACCTGTCAGAAGCTCTTCTGTTGTTTGCCGGATCACCCCATACTGCTCTAGGCATGGTTGTGGATGGCTTGGTGGCAGTCCATCTGTCCAACACAGTTGCAAATTGTCCGAACACACTGTTCATTCCTTCAGCGAAGGATCTATTGTAGTTGACGATTTTATTTCCGCCTACAAATTGAAAGAATGCGGTCATCTCAAAATTGCCAAGTGTGAAAGTGTTGGTGAAGCTTCCAAAATAAGTGGGAAGTGCTGTTCCCAATATTTCCTGGTCAGCTGAGTTGATGACTCCGTCGCTGTTCACGTCTTTCCATTTGATATCACCAGGTCTTGCTGCACTACCATCACGTGCTGTAACAATCTCTGATTGTGCTTGGAATATTCCCTGCATTCTGTAACCTCTGAATGAACTCAAAGGATATCCTTGCTGCACCCAACTCATGAATCCTGATCCAAATGGATTGCCACCATAAATGGTATCAACATTGTTCTTTTGGAAGGTCAGGGTGAAATTGGTATTCCAGTTGAATTTTTTATAATTCACAACTGTTCCTTCCAATCCCAATTCAAGTCCCTTGTTGGTGATGGCACCAATGTTGTCGTTCACAGAAAGGAAGCCGCTGTTGCCAACCAATTGACGGCTGGTCAACAAATCATTTGTCTTTCTGTGATAAACCTCTGCAATGATGTTGATTCTGTTGAAGAGACCAAGTTCTAATGCGAGGTCAGTTTGAATGGATGTCTCCCAACCCAAATTCGGGTTACCCAACTGAGAAGGAGCCAAACCTGCAGATGTCAGGTA
>JBEGMC010000059.1:0-9058 GCA_041183265.1 Bacteroidota bacterium | reverse complement strand
ATGTAAAAGAGAAATTTTCAGTTTTGATATTAAATTAAACTCTAATATGTATGGCATTTTTAACATACAATCACTGATCTTTTTATTAAAAATGATAATAAAGTCAGGATATTGTTGGTATCAAAACACTGTACTTGTTTGGATGTAACTTGATACTCTATAAACGCTCTGCTTTCTCCCTCTCCACACTTTTCTTATAACATAGATAAAGTCAAACGTGAAGATTTAAGAGAACCTCAAAAAACTGTACCCCCTTTCTGTGCACCCTAGAAAGTCATTGAGTGAATGCATGCTTTCGAGGGATCTTATATTTTACTGGATATCCAATCAAATAAAAAATCTCCAAGCTTTGCAGCAACTCCCAGAAGAAAAGGATACATAAGAAACAACCAGGTATAATCGATGATCGTTAATCGACGAAATACCTGCTTGCCCTGAAGCAGCAATTGATTGATAAAATCATACCATCCTGTGATTCCCCATTTACTCACTAAACCATTCAAGATGATTGCAACCATCAAAACAATAAGACCTAAAAAGTATATTTTGAGCATGATATATTTTTAGAATGTAATCCCGGTTATTTAATAATAGACTTCAGCTCAAAGAATTTTGTTTTCAGTAGTTTCCCATTCATTGTTATTGTATTAAATGGTATAGACGGAAAATAAATGCTTGTCATCACAGTCAGGCCATCATCGGCAAACAACTCAATAGAAGCAACATCAATAACCAGTTTGAAATTGATGGTTGATGAATTTGAAATTCTAACTGCTTTGCTTACTTGCGCAAATTCTTTATGGAACTGAGTATTCCCTGATTTGGTGCGATCTATATAGAAATGACCAGCAGATTTACTATATCCTATCACGACTGATTCTCCGTTTTCATTTGAAAGCACAATAGAAAAATCATCATTTGGAACATCATCTGCCTCTATGATGGCTGTTCCATTGAATACGCGTTTGTTTTGAATTTCATTGATCAACCTCCCTTTGTATTTATCTAATTCACCAACAGGCAAAGAGGCTAAATAATATTTACCGTTAACTTCTTTCAATGTCAATTCCCGGGCAATGGTCAATGCACTCCTCCATTTTTCTGTTGGTACCTGTTGGGCATACATCCAATTGCTCATCCATCCGGTAAATATTTTTCTTTCTCCTGTATTTGACCATGTTATGCCTGCGTATTCATCCGGACCAAAATCTGCCCAACGAATATCATGATCAAACGGTAGAAATGATTTGCCATCAAAATCACCTATAAAATATTGAGTGGCGGATCCTTTATTGGGGCCACCGGGATTGATATTAGAAATCAATACCCAAATTGTTTTGTTCTTGTATTTTAATGGAAACAGATCTGGACATTCCCATAAAATATTAGGAACACCGTATCCAATACCAAATTCACTAAGTTTTTCCCAATCAATTAAATTTTTAGACCCATAGATATGGATTCTGTCAAATACAGCCAAGGTCATTATCCATTTAGCAGATGCTTCATGCCAAAAAACTTTAGGATCACGAAAATCATTGATGCCAGGATTTTTCAAGACGGGATTCCGTTCGAACTTTGTCCATGTCATCCCTTCATCATTGCTGTATGCAATACCTTGTGTTTGAAAAACCTTACTTCCAGTTTTAGCCAATGAATCATTGTGATATGTAAAAACAGCAACCAAAGGCCCCTTCCCGTTTATTCCAAGTCCACTGGTATTTTGCATATCATATACTGCACTACCAGAAAATATGGTGCCGTTTTTATCAGGATACAATGCAATGGGTTGATGTTTCCATTGAATCAAATCCTTACTCGTTGCATGTCCCCAATGCATTGGACCCCATACAGAAGAAAAAGGATGATATTGATAAAATAAATGGTAGGTCCCATTAAAATAGATCATTCCATTGGGATCGTTCATCCAATTTTGTGCAGGTGTAAAATGGTAAACAGGACGATGTTTTTCTGCAATGGTTTCCTGAGCAAATAATTCCAAGTGACAGGAAATAACAATTGAATATAGGATGTATTTAAATATAATGGATCGCATAGTGATATACTTATGAAGCCAAATGTATATGATCTAATTATATCTAAGGATTAATTCTTGGTCAAATGGAATTAAACCTTCCAACAAGCTCAAACAGCTAGTTGTTTTTGGAGTGTTTATATTCAGTGGGGGCGAGACCAACCTTTTGCTTGAAAAGTCTTGTAAAATGTTGAGGATACTTAAATCCTAACTCATATGCAACATCACCAATTGATTTCTCAGATTCAAGAATTTTATCTTTAGCTCTATCAATAACGATGGTTTGAATATAATCAAGAGCGGATACACCGGATTCTTTTTTGACTAGATCTCCAAAATAATTAGTCGAAAGGTTCAATTCTTTTGCACAGTAGGAAACCGTTGGAATACCACTGTTCAATGGTAAATCAGAATTAAAATAAGATGAAAGTAAATTCTCAAATCGCTCTAATATCCCCTTATTGGCATTTTCTCTTGTTATAAACTGACGATCATAAAATCGTTGACAATAATTCAAAAACAACTCAATGTTTGATGAAATGAGTGTTCGACTGTGTTTGTCAATTCCACTTTCCAACTCCAATTGAATTTTCCTAAAACAATCGATAACGATTTCCCTCTCATGATCAGAAAGATGAAGTGCTTCATTAACCTCGTATGAAAAAAAGGAATATTCCTTCATATTTCGACCTAAAGAAGTACCTCTTATAAGTTCCGGATCAAATAACAATGCCCATCCTTTCGGTTGAAATGTTTTAACCTTTGGTTGAACCCCTAAAATTTGCCCAGGTGCAACAAATACCAATGTCCCCTCCTGATAATCATACTTGCTTCTGCCATATGACAGCTCACCGCATTCCAATTCCTTTAAGTAAATAGCATATAAACCAAAATGAAATGTCTGCGCAGGCATAGGAGCTGCCTTTGATAAGTCAAGCATTGTTACAAGAGGGTGTAATGTCTTGACGCCTCTCAACTGATTGTACTGTGCAACTGAATCAAGTTTGGTTATTTTTTGCATTGTGTTTATTAGAAATACAAAAGTAAATACTTCAAAATGAATTCATTGAACAGAAGTAAGAATCAGTAAAAATGGTAAGTAATTCAGTAATCCATATAAATCATTTGAAATCAGATTCTTGAATTTTGCTGCTAGAAATAAAAAAACTAAATATGAATAATCAACAAAGAAGAAAATTTATAAAAATGGGTGCCCTTGTAAGCGGATCACTCCTTTCAAGTTCTTTTGTTAACAATGAAAAGAAAATGACAAAAATGGGAGATACCGGTCATAAAAATTTAGAAAAAAGAACACTGGGGAGCGGTATACATAAAATAGAAGTTTCTGAATTGGGGTTAGGATGTATGGGGATGAGTTTCAACAGGTCATTTATCCCAGACCGCAAATACATGATTGAAGTAATCAGAAAAGCATATGAGCTTGGCGTTACTTTTTTTGATACTGCAGAAGTATACGGCCCCTTTACAAATGAAACACTTGTTGGCGAAGCAATTAAACCTTTCAGGAAGAATATCACACTATGCAGCAAGTTTGGATTTGATATTCAGGATAATAAAATGACAGGAAAATTAAATAGCAATCCCAAACACATCAGAGATGTAGTAGAAGCCTCTCTTAAAAGACTAAATACTGATGTCATTGACTTATTGTATCAACACAGGGTAGACCCCAATGTTCCTGTTGAAGATGTAGCAGGAACAGTAAAAGATCTTATCAAAGAAGGTAAAGTAAAACACTTTGGAATGAGTGAGGCCAATGCTGAGCAAATTAGAAAAGCACATGCAATACAACCACTTACTGCGCTTCAAAGTGAGTATTCCCTTCTTACAAGAGAACCAGAATCAACAGTATTCCCTGTGTGTGAGGAATTGGGGATTGGGTTTGTTCCATATAGTCCACTCAGCAGAGGATACTTGACTGGCTTCATTAATGAAAGAACAAAATATAACCCATCAAACGATAATCGTGCTACACTTCCACGCTACCGACCTGATGCAGTGATTGCAAACTGGGCAATGGTTGATATCCTGACTGAATTTGGTAATCAAAGAGGATACACCGCGGGACAAGTAGCATTGGCATGGTTGATGGAACAAAAGCCATGGATTGTACCGATACCAGGTACTACAAAAACCGCCCACCTACATGAAAATCTTTGGTCATCAAATATCAAATTCAGTAAAGACGAGCTACAAAAACTGAATGAAGATTTTTCTAAAGTGAAGGTTGTAGGGTCGAGAACTTAATCTCTCTCAATCAGTTAAACAAAAACCAAGTTCTGTTTTATTATCTGGTTTCACAAAAATTTGAAATGAAAATAATATCAATCCTTTCATTTATAGTCTCATCTTGCCTATTATGCTTTACTGCAAATGCACAAAAAATGAATAATCAAAGTATAGAAAATCGATTGAATGCGATTGAAGATAGAATCGCAATAAAAGCAGTTGTGGATGAATTTTCAAACCTCGCAGATACGAAAGAATTAGATAAACAGGTAATGCTCTTTACAGAAGATGGAATTGTAGAAACGATATCTAAAGGTCAACCGCCAATTGTATTAAAAGGCAGAGAACAAATGAAGCAGGCGTTTTCTGGATTTTTGTCAAATTTTCACACGGTGTATCACCAAAATGGTCAGCAAACCATTCAGCTCGATGAATCAAAAGCTGAAACTGTAAGTTATTGTCGCGTTATACTTATAGGGAAGCAAGGTGATAAAGAGACAAAAACAACCTTATATGTTATGTACAAGGACTCCTTTGTAAAAATTGATGGTAAATGGTTAATCAAACATCGCATCTCCAATTTTATACATAGAGAAACGGAGGATATAAAATAAAGAAGGTGAAGTCAAAATATATCCTAGTAAAATGTATTACTAAATTAGGGTCTCAAATAATATTTAAAGAGTTTACTAGTTATGAGAAATAGATTGAACTTCACACTTTTTATTTTAGTACTTATTTGTACAGGGGCGAAAGCGCAAACTTATCCTGTATTAAGTCAACAATCTGCAGCACATTACGTCGTAAAAGATACCTTGTTCAAGATCCCTTTTATTGATATTGATGAGTGGAGAGATAAACCCATAAGGCATCGCTATGTGCACGGTGGATTTGAGGGAACTACTGCTAGATTTTCATTTTATTTCCCTCAAAAAGATCAATATCAAGGCCGGTTCTTTCAGTATATAACACCTGTCCCAGATAACGAAAATATTTCTCAAGGTGCTAAAGGAGAAGAAGACAAAATCAGTTTTTCAATTATCAGTGGAGCGTATTTTGTTGAAACGAATGGAGGTGGAAATGGAGTTTACGGTAAAAATGTAAATGTAGGGGCTTTTCGTGCCAATGCAGCAGCAGCTTCGTTCTCGAAAATAGTGGCTCAACAAATTTATGGCGCCCATCGTACCTATGGATATTGTTTTGGAGGAAGCGGTGGGGCTTACCGCACCATTGGCGGTTTTGAAAACTCAGATGTTTGGGATGGAGCTGTACCCTATGTGGTAGGTTCACCTGTAGCTATACCCAATGTGTTCTCGATTAGAATGCATGCCATGCGTATTTTGAAGGATAAATTCCCATTAATAATTGATGCGCTGGATGCAGGAGGAAGTGGTGATCCTTATGCTGGTTTAAATTCTGAAGAAAAAGAGGCCTTGATGGAGGTAACAAAAATGGGCTTCCCACCACAGTCGTGGTTTGGATATAAATCCATGGGGATTCATGGATTTGCTGCACTGTATCAAGGGATGGTTATGGCAGACAGAAGTTATTTTACTGACTTTTGGGAAAAGCCGGGTTACTTGGGTAGTAATCCTCCGCCATCATTGATAAGTGCAAGAATTCGCCAGCAAGCAAAAATTAAACATGCAATTTCTGTTAAAGAAGCTATTTCGTTGGGTTTAAGTGTGTGGGCACAGACAGACCAAAAAAGAGGTACAGCAGATGCTGCATGGCAAAGACTTTTGGAAAAAGATGACAATTTACCTGTAGCTTTTCAATTAGACCAACAATTACCTAAGACCGATTTCCTTGGTGGAGATTTATTCATTAAATCGGGCAATGGTTCAGGGAAGAATTTATTTATTTCTCAAATCAAAGGGGATATTGTTATTCTCGCCGGAGGCGACCCTACATTGATTAGAAGTATAAATGAAGGCGCTGATGTTCTATTGGATAATTCGAATTTTCTGGCTGCCCAAACTTATCACAGACATCAAGTGCCAGGTAAAGATTATTCTGTCTGGAATCAATTTTTAGATAAAGACGGTAAACCAATCTATCCACAAAGACCAATGCAGTTAGGACCACTATTTACACGCTCAGCATCTGGTATTTTACCTTCTGGAAATTTTAAGGGTAAAATGATTCTTTTAGAATCACTCTATGATCGAGAAGCTTATCCATGGCAAGGAGATTGGTATGTTTCCCGCGCCAAAGAATTTTTAGGAGATAGTCTTGACCAGAAGTTTAGAATTTGGTATACTGATAAGGCATTGCACGGTGATAATTCCGAACAAGAATACCCTACCAGAACAGTCAGTTATTTAGGCGTCTTACAACAGGCATTGCGTGATTTAAGTCAGTGGGTAGAAAAAGGAGTGGCACCGCCTGCCAGCACCTCGTACACCATCGAAGATGGTCAAGTGATCGTTCCAACAGATGCGAGTGTTCGTAAAGGAATTCAAGCGAGTGTTCAATTATCAGTCGCTGGAAAGAAAAAAATGCAAGTCAAAAAAGGTCAAACATTTCTCTTGACAGCTATCACCCAATTGCCTCCCAACGCCGGTAAGATAGTTTCTGTCGAGTGGGATTTAGATGGCACCGGAAAATTTGCCATAAAAGAAAAGAATGTTTCTTCAAGCAAGAAAGGTATTTTCCAATTAAGCCATGCTTTCAAAACCTCAGGAGTATATTTTCCGACTGTTCGCATCGCTACCCAACAAAAGGGTGATACTACAACACCATTTGCCAGAATATTCAATTTAGATCGCGTTCGGGTGATAGTACAATAACAATCCCCTAATGAATTAGCAAAATACAATAAACACCCAGATGGGTATGAAGAAAATAAATAGTATAGTCTTTACTTTATTGTTTTTATCCGCAAGCTTTCATTTATTCTCACAAGAATTGCCTGTTCCACAGGAAAAAAATTACTTAGATCTGGCCAACTTGAAAAAACTGGGTCAGGTCGATGAGCGATATCAATCATTTAATATCGAAATGTGTGAGGTGATTGGTGGGGACTTTTGGATTCCCTATGATTTAATTGACTCTGTGAGAAAAACTTCTAATAAAACAGGATTTGCTGCACTTAAATGGAAGATTGATCCCATCAATCTCTACAACAAGAAACTTAGGAATTTAGCCGCTGCTTTGGGGCCTTATTACCTTCGAGTCAGTGGAACCTGGGCAAATGCAGTTTATTTTCAAGATAATGAGGAAGAAAAAATTACTAATCCTCCCGCAGGATTTAAAAATATATTGACGAGAAGCCAATGGAAAGGTGTTGTCGACTTCAGTAAATCAGTCAATGCTAAAATTGTTACTTCTTTTCCGATTAGTGATGGCATTAGAGATGAAAAGGGTAAGTGGACAAACAAAGCATTGAAACCAATAATGGATTACACTCAATCTATTGGAGGAGAGATTGTAGCTGCTGAGATGTTCAATGAACCTTCACATGCAGGACATGGAGATGCTCCAAAAGGATATAATGCGGAAAATTATGCTTCAGATTTTTCCATATTTAAGGAGCTGATAAATAAGGACTATCCCCAACTTAAAATTTTAGGACCTGGTTCTACCGGAGAAGGTGGAATCATTCCTTCTCAAGATATTTTTGTTGATAATCTTTTATCCGCTTCTCCTAAACCTACTTTTGATGTTTTTACCTATCATTTCTATGGAACTGTTTCAAAAAGATGCGGAGGAAATCAGACTGTTGAAAAAGCATTAAGTGCAGAATGGTTACGTAAGACGGAAAAGGGCTTGGCTTTTTATCAAAATGCAAGAGACAAGTATATGCCCAGTGTTCCAATTTGGAATACAGAGACAGCTGAGTCTGCCTGTGGTGGAAATCCACTTGCCACAACCTATGTGGATGTATTTCGGTATTTAGAGCAATTGGGTAGATTAGCAAAAAAGAATGTTCCGGTTGTAATGCATAATACCCTTGCCAGGAGTGAATATGCTATTTTAGACCAAGATACCTATACTCCAAGACCTAATTATTGGGCAGCGTTATTATGGAACAAATTGATGGGAACACAGGTATTTGAACATGCTAATTTTAGTCCAGGAGTAGACGTATTCGTGCACAATTTAAAAGGTTCAGATAGTAGAAAAACTGCTTTAGTTCTTAATACGACTTCAACAGAAACCACAATCGAAATTCCACAATCTGGCCAAATTTATATTCTTTCAGCAGATCAACTTACATCAAAAAATGTGAAATGTAACGATGTCGAGCTCAAGTTGAATGCTGATGATACGATTCCTGTGATACCAGCTAAAAAAATTAAAAAAGGGGCATTAAAATTGGCGAGTCACAGTATAGCCTTTATCACATTCAAATAATTGTACGTGCTGCAATTTGATAGAAAAAATCAGAAATTGAAATAAACCCTTCACTTTCTCCCTCTCCTCACTTATCTTATAACATGGATAAGTCAAACAAGATGATTTCCGGGATCCCAAAAAACTGTGCATCTTTCTGTACATCCGAAGAGAAATATTAGAAGCAAAAATATTTTTCATACAGTTCAATTGGTGTCTCAATGATTTAATCATTATTTTTAAGAAAAAACAAATGGAAATCCACAAACCCAAATTTGTAAAGGGATTCATTGAAGAAATATTAGTTATTGTGATCGGTATTTCACTTGCCGTTACTGCCGAACGTATTGTTGAATCTTTTCAACATCAGAAGGAAGAAAAAGGAGTTGTCAGTAGAATGATCCAAGAATTAAAACGAGATAGCTCTGATCTTGC
>JBEGMC010000058.1:0-38431 GCA_041183265.1 Bacteroidota bacterium | reverse complement strand
GCACGCGCTGTGCCCCAGCCTGTGATAAATGTTAGTGTACCAAAGAGAAGAGGACTCACCACTTACCCCTCACCCCTTATCCCTTCCCCCTCAAACATCCCCTTCGACAAAATTGAAATCTACGTCCTGGCCCCACACTTGGAAACAGAAGACAACAACATCAATTATTATTACGACTTCACACAAAGCATTGCAGAATACACAAAAATTTTTGAGGAACTGAAAGCAACCTGGAAATGGCAACCGGTGACAATGAAAAATTTTTCATCCATCATCGATTCCATCATCAATAAAAAATCAAAACGCATACCTGTCTTTTTAAATCTCTGCGATGGAGATGAAGTAAACGGCACACCGGGCATTTCTGTTTTGAAAAAACTGGAAGCATCTAATCTGATCTATACCGGTGCCGAAGCATATTTTTACGACATCACCACATCGAAAGTGCCGATGAAAAAGGCATTCGATAAATACAAAGTGCCAACAGCAAAATGGATGATGATCCAATCCGCCAAAGACCCCGTTGATGATATGTTTGAAACGGTAGGCAGAACAGTGATCCTTAAGCCTTCCGTGTCGGGCGGCAGCATGGGAGTGGGTGTGAGAAATGTGGTGAGCAGCAAGTCTGCTATGAAAAAGCAGTTGAAAAAAATGTTTGAAGGATACCGCGGATGGGATCTTTCCATAGACGGCATCATCGCGGAAGAATTCATCAAGGGAAGAGAATTCACAACGATGATCACAGGTTCAAGCAAGTATCCAACCACCTGCAAAGTATATGAACCGGTAGAAAGAGTATTTCATCCTTCATTACCGGAAAAAGAAAAATTCCTCTCCTTCGATCGCCTGTGGGAAATCTATGAAGATGAAACACCCATGCCTTCCAATGAAAATTTTTATGAATACACAACGGTAGAAAAATCATTGGCAGATCAAATCAAAAAAATAAGTTTCGACGCATACAAATCAGTCAAGGGCACAGGATATACAAGAGTAGACATCAGAATGGATGATCTTACCGGCAAGTTGTATGTGCTGGAAGTCAACGCCCAGTGCGGTTTGAGCGAAGACGAAGACTATACTTCCATCGGTGCAATATTAAAAGCAAACAATACAAGTTTCAAATCAATGATTCTTGAGGTGTTGCAGGATGCATTCACCAGAAAAAAGATAAAATGGGATTAAAGGTTTGTGTCTTACAGCCTGATTATTCAACTTCTTCTGTAGATTATCAATATTATGATCCGCCGAGACAATTGTCTCATCTCATGCCAGATGCGTATTTCGAATACATCTCTCTCAATAAACTCACTGTTTACAAACAACTGTTGGATTGTTCGAAAAAAAATTTCGACATCTATGTCAATCTCTGTGAAGGATACCTCGAATGGGAGGTTCCATCGATTGATGTGATCCAAACACTTGACTTGCTCAACCTCCCCTATACGGGTCCCACGACAACACTCTACGACCCGCCAAAAACCCTGATGAAATACCTGGCCTATTGCGAGGGAGTCACCACACCGCAATACCATGAAATCAAATCGCCCGATGATGCAAAAAAAATCGCAGCAACTGCAAGCTATCCATTGTTTGTAAAACCTGCCAAAGCAGGTGACAGTCTTGGTATTGACCATGGTTCTCTGGTAAACGATGGCGATGCACTGGTAAAAAAAGTTGAATCCATCATCAAAGAGTATCCAGTGTTGCTGGCAGAAGAATACATCGACGGAAGAGAGTTCACGGTTTTGGTCGCAGCCAATCCGGATGGAAAAACATGCAGATCCTTCAAGCCTGTTGAATATATTTTTCCGGAGGGATTTGCATTCAAAACCTATGCACTCAAAACATCTGAACTGCACCCCGGTGCAAACATTCCCTGCAACGATGCAACACTTGAAAAAGAACTGAGAACATCAGCAGAAAAAATTTTCAGGGGATTCAGCGGCAAGGGATATGCACGGATGGATTTCAGGGTAGATAAAAACGGGAAAATATATTTTCTTGAAGTCAATTTCACCTGCTCTGTTTTTTATGCAGATGGATACGAGGGCTCTGCAGATTATATCCTGAAATTTGACGGCATCGGTCAGGCTGGATTTCTGCAACACATCATTGCAGAAGGCATGGCAAGACACCAGCGCAAACAAAAAGCCCATGAAATCAGAGGCAACTCGATTGCAGGATATGGCATCTATGCAAAAAGGCTGATCAAGCAAGGGGAGACCCTCTACCGCGGAGAGGAGCGTCTCACCCGCATTGTTTCAAAAGGATATGTCGATCAACACTGGGATGAGCACGATAAACTGAAATTCCGCCAATATGCTTACCCATTGGGTGGTGACAAGTATGCGATCTGGGATGAAGAACCGCATGAGTGGTCACCCCAAAACCACAGCTGCAATGCAAACTGTGCCATGGAGGGATTGAACATGGTTGCAGTCAGAGATATTCAACCAAACGAAGAACTCACGCTAGACTATGCTTATTTTCTCGATGCAACGATGGAGCCGTTTGAATGCAACTGCGGAGCAGTAAATTGCAGAAAGACAATAAAGGGTGTTAACAGTTGACGGTTAACAGTTGTAAGTTGTAGGTTGTAAGTTATAGGTTTTTAGTAATACAGTTGTCATTGTTATCATTGTTGTCATGACGTCTGAATTATTTGCTTGTCTTTCAACCTACAACTTATAACTTACAACCTACAACCTGGATAACAACGACAACTATGACAACCCTGACAACAATTACAACAACTACAACAAACAATATGAAACAATACTTCTTTTTTGTATTCATCCTTCTCAACTCAAGCAGCTTCGCTCAAAAAGGTCTCAAAGCAATCCGTTTAAAAGAAACCAAAAGAATAGAAACGATTCTCTCAGCGGATGATATGCAGGGCAGAAAAGCATTTACTGCCGGAAATGAAAAAGCAGCTGCTTTCATTGCAGGGGAGTTTGAAAAAATTGGACTCCAAAAGTGGAACAATGGCGAGAGCTATCTTCAAACATTCACGATGGTGAAAAAAATGAACGCCAACAAACGCACCATTTTTACTTTTGATCTTGCACAGGAAGGCGAACAGGTGAAGCTATCCAATGTAGTTGGCATCCTTCCCGGAAAATCAAAACCGAATGAGTATGTCATCTTCTCCGGACATTTTGATCATATCGGCATCAGCACCCGCAACATGCAAAACAACGACAGCATCTTCAACGGTGCCAACGACGATGCAGCAGGAACAACAGCCATGATCATGCTGGCCAAATATTTCAAGAAACTCAACAACAACAAAAGAACACTGGTCTTTGCTGCTTTCAATGCAGAAGAAGTAGGTGGATTCGGTGCGACCTATTTCTCAAAACAATTCGATCCTGCTCAGGTGATGGCGATGTTCAACATCGAAATGATCGGAACAGAAAGCAAGTGGGGTAAAAACTCTGCCTATATCACCGGATTTGATAAAACCAATATGGGAGAAATCCTTCAAAAGAATCTCACAGGAACTTCTTTTGTATTTCATCCGGATCCATATCCCGATCAGCAACTCTTCTACCGTTCAGACAACGCAACACTGGCCATGCTGGGTGTTCCTGCACATACCATCTCTACATCAAAGATGGACAATGAACCCAATTACCACAAGGCAAGCGATGAAATCGGCACGATTGATTTGAAGAACATGAATGAAATCATCAAAGCCATTGCATTGAGCTCAAGAGGAATTGTAGCAGGAACAGAAACGCCTTCCCGCGTGGATACCTCATCGTTGAAAAGAAGATAAACATGAAAAACATCTTTGTACTTGTTGGCTTTTTTTTCATCCTTTCCGCGGATGCACAAAAAAAATATACAAGTGCAAACGCACACTCACATAATGATTATGAACAGGCGAGTCCTTTTACACTTGCTTACAAACATCACTTCGGTTCCATCGAGGCAGACATCTGGCTAAAGGACGGAATCATCTATGTTGCACACGATGCAAAAGATATCCAACCTGCCAGAACCCTTGCTGCACTTTACCTGGATCCTATCGATAATATCCTGCAAAAACAAAAAACCATCTACCCCGGTCAACAAAAAATGTTTTTGCTGATCGACATCAAAACAGAAGCGATGTCCACCCTGGATGCCCTGATCAAAGAACTGCAGCGGTATCCTTCCATCATCCAACAAAAAAATATCATCATTGCCATCAGCGGCAATCGTCCCAAACCCAATCAGTACAAAGACTATCCGAAGTTTATTCAATTCGACGGAAGACCGACAGAAGCATATGATAAAGAATCGCTGAAAAAAGTAGCATTGATCAGCGAGGCCTTTTATAAGTTTTCATTGTGGAAAGGAGAGGGAACGATCAAAGAAGAAGAAAAGAAAAAAATGCAGGCTGCAGTCAAGGATTCACATCAATGGAAAAAACCATTCCGCTTCTGGGCTACACCCGACACCAGAGATGCATGGCAAACATTGATGGAAATCGAAGCGGACTTTATCAATACAGATCACATTGAATCCTTGTCAACATTTTTACACGCTCAAACAACCAATAAATGAAAATAGTATACGCGGTTTTATTTGCATGCACATGTTTTGCTGCACATGCACAGGAAAACAAAACAGTTCCTGCCAACAAACAATCAGTGCTCAACTCCATCACAAAACAGGAGAAAGAATTGATCACGCTCAGCGATCAGGTTTGGTCATTCGCAGAAATCGCGATGAAAGAATACCAGTCAGCCAAGGTACTTTCTGCATACGCAGAACTAAAAGGATTCAAGGTCACGCGCAATGTTGCAGATATCCCAACAGCATTCATCGCAGAATACGGATCGGGCAAACCGATCATCGGCATATTGGGGGAGTTTGATGCGTTACCCGGACTCTCACAGAAAGCCATTCCCAGCAAAGAGGCATTGAATACAGGAGCAGCGGGGCATGCCTGCGGACACAATATGTTTGGCGCAGCAAGCTTGGGAGCTGCTGTAGCTGTGAAAGAATTGATTGCGTCCGGAAAACTCAAAGGCACGGTTCGATTTTATGGAACACCGGCTGAAGAAGACCTCGCAGGAAAAGTATACATGGCAAGAGCGGGTGTATTCAATGATTTGGATGTTTGCCTCGACTGGCATCCTGATTATGAGAACAAGGCAAACATGCAAAGTTCACAGGCGATTGTAAGCTATACGGTGAAGTTCAAGGGAAAGAGTGCACATGCCGCTGCCGATCCATGGAATGGCAAAAGTGCATTGGATGCAGCTGAACTTTTTAATATTGGCATGAACTTCATGCGCGAACATGTGAAACCAAGTGTGAGAATACATTATGTATACAAACAGGCGGGCAATGTTCCGAATGTAATTCCGGATGAAGCAAGTGTATGGATTTGGATAAGGGATTCAAAAAGAAGCGGAGTGGCTGAAGTGGAAGAGCGGATGAAAGAAGTGGCAAAGGGTGCGGCACAAATGACGAGAACAGAGGTTTCTTTTGAAATGGAAAACGGATTGTATGAATTGCTCGTGAACGAAACCGGAGCAAAAACCCTGCACAAGAACATGGAGATCGTTGGACCAATCACATATACTGCAGAGGAAAAAGCATTTGCTGATCAAATCATGAAAGCATACGGTGCAGAAGCCCTCGGCATTGATGGAAGCATCAAAGCTTTGGAGGAAACCAAAGCAGATCCAAGTGGCGGATCAACAGATGTTGGAGATGTCAGTTATATTGTTCCTGAAATCACATTGAATGCAGCAACAGCCCCTTATAAATCACCCTGGCATTCATGGGTGGTGGTTGCCAGCGGCGGAATGAGCATTGGACACAAAGGCATGCTGTTCGCAGCGAAATCACTCGGCACGACCATGGTTGATCTGTTTGAAAATGAAACATTGCGAAAAGAAATCCGTGCAGAGTTTGAAAAAAGAAAAGGCAACGAAGTGTGGAAGGCTATGCTGCCTGATGGTCCGCCGCCTGTTCCAAAAATGAATTAACCTGCTACTCCCAGTGGGGAGAAATAGAGCATGATGCAAATGATGATCGCTATCACGATCAATGAAAGCACTACATCTGTTCTATTCCAACTCGCTCTGCTGCTTGCTTTGTCTGCTGCAACTGTAGTGGAGAAAGTAAGTCCCTTTACCTTCTCTTCAGTCGGTGCGGGCGTCAACATGCTTATGACAACAAACAATATGATGCTGAAGATGAACAGGTATATACAGAAATACAAAAAGTTCATGGTGGCAAACTGATGCACAAGACTTCCAGGTGTAAGTTGATCCTGCATCAATTGCAGTGCGAGTTTGGACATGCCCACAATGAAGCCGATCACCATGGAACTGTAAGCCCCCTGCGCATTCAGTCGCTTGAAAAACACACCCAACAAAAACACCGCTGAAATCGGAGGCGCCATGTATGATTGCACACTCTGCAAATAATTGTATAGCCCATCACTGACCCTGCCCATCAAGGGAATCCAAGCCATGCCCAACAAGACAATGATACCGGTTGCAATCCTTCCCACCTTCACCAATTCTTTTTCGCTTGCATCGGGATGTGATTTTTTATAAATATCAATGGTATACAGCGTTGAACATGCGTTGTAGACAGATGCGAGTGAACTCATCAAAGCCGCAAGCAATCCGCCTGCCAATACGCCTCGCAAGCCAACGGGCATGATCGATTTCACCATCACGGGAAAAGCAGCATTGGTATCGTCCAACTGAATTTTTCCCTGCGCATGCAATGCATAGGCAATCAATCCGGGTATCAGGAAAATAAAAAAGGGCATGAGTTTTAAAAAGGCCGCGAAGATGGTTCCTCTTCTTGCTTCTTTTTCATTCTTGGCAGCCAAACATCTTTGTACAATGTGCTGGTCGGTACACCAGTACCAAACACCCACAATGGGCGATGCAAATAAGATTCCCAGCCAGGGGAACTCAGGATCGTCCAACGGCAAAAACATGTTCAACTTCTCTTTTGGAATGGCTTGCATCAAACTGTTCCATCCGCCTACTTCATTCAATCCGAAAACCATCAGCACGAGTGACCCCAACAACAATACAATGGCTTGAATGGCTTCTGTATACATCACTGCATGCAATCCGCCCAATACTGTATACACACCTGTGACCACCACAAGTATGATGGCTCCTGTCCAAAAATCAACTCCGATGAATTGATTGAATACCAATGCTCCTGCGAAAATGGTAACAGAAGCTTTTGCAATGACATAGCTGATCAATTGTATAATGGTAAGCAGTCGGCGTGATTGCGGATTGAATCTTTTTTCCAAAAATTCAGGCATGGTGTACACAGAACTGCGGATGTAAAAAGGAACAAATACCCAACCAAGAATCAATACAATATATGAATGCAATTCATAGTGCCCCAGTACGGTGCCCGACTGCGCAGCAGAACCTGCGAGTCCGACGATGTGCTCAGAACCCACATTGGATGCGAGAATGGATGCTCCGATGACAAACCAACCGAGATTTCTGTTGGCAAGAAAATAATCGGAAGTGGTTTCCTTGCTTTTGCGGATGCTCCAGATGGAAACAATTCCAATCACGATGAGATAGGCGATGACGAAAAGCCAATCAATGGGACCCAAAAAATTCATGAGCAGCAATTTGATATCAATATAACCAAATTACCGCAGAACCTATTTGAGGTGCACCCTTTTCTCGCCTGCTGCAACAGCAATGGGCAATATGTTTTGTTTGGGAGGAATGGGACAAGTTGCAAAGGTGGAAAATGCGCAGGGAGGATTGATGGACTTGTTGAAATCAATCACTGTTTTTCCGTTGGCATCGGGTTTGGGAATGTATAGAAACCTGCCGGATTCATAGGTGTCTTCTGCATTGGTATCATCTGCAAACAAAATAAACAGATCATCTCCTCCCTCATCAACCGCATCAAGCTTGTATTTCTTTCCTTCGATTTCAAAAACAATTTTTCCCGGAGAAGGCATCTGGTATGTTTGTCCCAGTACATTGGTGATGCTGACGCTTGCATACAAACTCTCTTCGAGGCTTGCTTCGATCTTCCATTTCAAGGATGGTTTGTAGCGATCGATGTGGTGAAATGTTTTCAGGTTCGGATGATCCAAATCGCGAAACCTTACTCCGATCATATTCTCCCGCTTGATGATCGTCCACCGAAAAGTCTGATGCGCCAATTGTATTCCCTGGTTTTTTTGGATGTCATACTGAACAACCTCCTGTACCTTTTCCTGTTTATTGTACACTTCATTACCGGGTGCTGTCTTCCATATGACTTCTTTGTCATTCAGAATAAAACTGCCGAGATGTGCGGGAAACCTCGGGTCATTGAACTGAAGCTGATGATTGGCTGCAGCGCCAAACTTGTTTTCGCCCGGTGTCAGCCAGAAGAGTCCAGCGAGATTCACCCAACCATTCGCAGATCTGAGTGACTCAATCCTTTTTTCATCCCACACTTTGATTTCCTCCCTGAATGCTTTTTCGGTTGATTGTGCCAACAAACCTTTTACAAGCATCAGCGCTGTTATAATATTGAAAAAATATTTCATGTGTTCAATTGAAATGCAAAGATAAAGGATATTATTAGTATACTTAATTAGTAGACTTATAAGATCTCATGCAAAGAGGCCGAAGGTTGTATATTTGGTTGTGCGGAAGAAACTATCATATTGGCTGATTGTCATGTTCTGTGCTGCGACAACAGTTGCCCAAGATTCCATTCCCTGGATCAGTCTGAAAAAGATTGCAGAAGAGGGCTACTACCAAAACCATGGATTCACCAAGGGACCCGTCAGCATTGGTTTGATCATTGATGAACAGATTTCTGCAGAGGAGAAACACTTTCTAAAAATCAACAATGCCAATATCAATTATATATACCTGACCGATTTTATCAAAGGGGATACCTTGTACAAAACAGGTGATCACTTCCCCTTCGCATCTCGTCCGCTGCACTTCTGGGATTTCGTATTGCACATTCAAAAAACTCCCAAGAATTCCGACTCCCTGCTGTTGACACTCGATAAATCGGGTGAAAGCCTGATTTATAATTTAAAGCTCTATGACCACAGAGAACTGGATATTGTGAAAAGCTGGGAACTGATGCTGTTCGGAGGCGTGTTTGCATTCTCCATGATTTTCACAGTGGCATTCACCCTGCTGGGCATCATGAAAAAAGAAAAACACAATTACGTTTTCGCAGGATTCATTTTGATCTCCACCTTCTGGTTGTACAACAACAATGGAATTTGGTTTCAAACACTCTGGCCCAATGATTTGAAGTTGCAGCATATTTCCAGAACCTCGCTTTCGAGTCTCTCTATCGGATTCTTTGTGTACTACTTTATCACCTTTTACAGAAAGTTTATTGGTCCACGTGCATTGATGCTGTTCAAAGCCTTTATCATTTTTTTAATCATCCGAGTCTCGATCATCCTGATCACACCACAGCTCTATGAAAACGCCAACCTCAAATACATCTTTCAAATCATAGGCACACCGCTGCTGGCTGCAGGCATTCCCTTTTTCCTGGTCTATCTGATCCGATTCTACAATAAAAAAGAATTCATATTCCACAACCTGGGATTCACCATCTACTTCGCTTTTCTTGCAAAAGAAACTTTGAAGCTGTTTGGATTCGAAATAGCCGCATTGGTTGATGCCGATCAATACATCTCCATCTTCTCTCAATTCTTCCTGATTGCCATGTTCTCTTCGGCCAATATCCAGCAATACAGAACCAACAAGAAAAGAAAGTTTGAAATGCAACTGGAGGAATCACACAAAAAAGATGTGGAGATTTCAGAAAAAATCATCGAGGCACAGGAATATGAGCGGACGACCATCGGGAAAAACATCCATGACCAAGTGGGGGGGTTGTTGTCTGCGATGAAAATCAAAATGGAAACATTGAAGGTCAAAAAAAATGATGCCGCTCTCAACAATGAATTGAACCAGTTCATTGAAATCATTGATAAATGTTCGGATGAATTGCATGCCATTGTAGATGATCTGGTGCCGCCGGAATTTGAGCACCAGGATTTTTCAGACATCCTCTTCAACCGCATCTCGATGATTGAAAATGCGACTTCCATCGAGATCCATTACAATCCGAGTCCCATTAAAATAGAACCCCAAATAGGCATAAAACTTTACAGAATCATTTCAGAACTGATTACCAACTCCATCAAACATGCGCAATGCACTGTCATCAACATCAGCATCCTGAAAGACAGGGGTATGTTGCACATCAACTACAACGACAACGGCATTGGCATAGATATGCTGCAGGTGAAGAAAAAACACGGTATCAACAATATCTACAGCCGTGTTAAATTCATGAACGGAACGATTGACACAAAAAGCGTACCGGGTAAAACTTCCTATTATATTCAAATACCTTTGTAATTGAAATGAAATCATTTTCCATTTACATCGTAGACGACCACAACCTTTTCCTGGAAAGCATTGAAGCATTCATCGGTCTGCAAAACCAATACCATTGCGTGGGACGCGCAACGAATTGCGATGCGGCATTCAAAGAGATAGCAACCTTGAAACCGGATATTGTTTTTATTGACTATCATTTGAACGAGACCAATGGTTTCGAGCTCCTGAAGAAAATAAAAGAGGATAACCTCGATTGCATTACAGTCATCCTGACCATGAGAAGAGATGCGCAAATCAGAAACCGGGCAAAAGAGATGGGTGCACAAGGATATTTGTTGAAATCAATGGGAGCAGAGGACCTGATCAAAGCGTTGAATGAAATTGTCAATTTGCAAACAGGCTTCTATGATTCCATCGAAGAAGATTTAAAAGCCAAAGGAGCACAGTACCGTAATTTGCTGACGGGAAGAGAAATGCAGATCGCAAAAATGGTCACCCAGGGCATTTCAAGTGAAACCATTGCAGAGCAGTTGGAGCTCAGCTTACACACGGTAAACTCGCACAGAAAAAATATCCTCCGAAAATTACAGGCAAAAAATCCGATTGATCTGATGAATTACCTGCGCGAAATTGGAGAGATCTGATCAAATACCAAACTCACAAAGAAATTTGATGCGCATGATTTTTAACTGATCCCACTCCAAATCAAGATCAGCTAGTTCTTCTCGCGCAACATCCAGACTGCTGGTTTCACAGCTCTTGAAATATTCAATGATCTCTTCCTGGTCATCCTCGTCCACCATCTGATCGATGGCATAATTCAAATTCAGTTTTGTACCGCTTGCTACAATGGTCTCCATCGCTTCGAGCAGTTGTTCCATTTTCATGTCACGGTTTTTAGCAATGACATCCAATGAAACTTTTTTATCCACCTGTTGAATGATGAATACTTTATCGCCGCTCTTGTTGACAACAGACCGCATCACAAAATCATCCGGTTTGGTTACATCATTCTCTTCCACATACTTTGAAATGAGGTCGACGAATTTTTGACCATACCTGATGGCTTTGCCCTTGCTGACTCCACTTATTTTTTCAAGCTCTTCCAAAGAGGTGGGATATTGCGTTGCCATGTCTTCCAGCGAAGACTCAAGGAAGATCACAAATGGCGGTAGTTTTTTCTCTTTTGCAAATTGCTTGCGAAGATCTTTGAGCATTTCAAACAACTTGCTGTCTACCGCAGCAGTTGTGCCACTTCCATCGATTCCATCTTCATCATCCTCATTGGCATCCTCATAGAAATTGCTCATGACCATTTTAAAGGAAGCAGGCTTTTTGAGGAATGCAGCACCCTTCTTGCCGATTTTTAAAACACCATGCTCGGTAATATCTTTTTCAAGCATGCCCTCCAAAAGCATCTGCCGAATGAGGGAGGTCCAGAAATGTTCCGGTTCGTCATTTCCAGATGCAAAAACATCCAACTCATCGTGCCTGTACATTTTGATTTGCGGAATCATTCTTCCAATCAAAATATTGACCACATAATCGGATGCAAATCTTTCATCGAGCGCTTTCACCACTTTCAACAAATTGTGTGCAGCAGTTTTCGCTTCGATTTTTTCTTTGGGGTGATTGCAATTATCACATCGCTCACAATTTTCTATTGTATACTCTTCACCAAAATATTTCATCAGCACCTTCCTCCTGCACTGTCCACTTTCCACAAAGGCTACCATTTCATCGATCAACTGAGATCCCACTTCCCGCTCACTCAATTGTTTGTCACGCAGAAAATGTTCCAATTTCGAAACATCCTTGTGTGAATAATAAAGAATACACTTGCCTTCCATTCCGTCTCTGCCTGCTCTTCCGGTTTCCTGGTAATAATTTTCAAGACTCTTGGGAATATTATAATGTATCACAAAACGGATGTCCGGCTTATCAATACCCATTCCGAATGCAATCGTTGCAACGATCACCTGCATGTCCTCATTCAAAAACATATCCTGCCGCTCTGCCCTCAACTTGCTGTCGAGTCCCGCGTGATAAGCTCCTGCACTGATGCCATTCACTTTCAACATTTCAGCAAGCTCTTCGGTTGTTTTTCTGTTGAGTGTATAGATGATGCCGCTCTTCCCTCTGTTCTCATGAATGAACTTGACAATGCCTTTGATGGTCTGGTCCTTTGCCACCTTGGGTCTTACTTCATATTCCAGGTTGGGCCTGTTGAAAGATGAAATAAATATATCCGGTTTTCTCAATCCCAGATTTGTCACGATGTCCTGCTGTACCTTGGGAGTAGCTGTTGCAGTAAGTGCAATGATGGGTGCCTTTGGACTGATCTGATCCATCATTTCTTTCAGCCTGCGGTATTCGGGTCTGAAATCGTGTCCCCATTCTGAAATACAATGCGCCTCGTCCACTGCAAAAAAAGAAACATTCAAATCGCTGAAAAAATCCAGGTTCTCCTGTCTGGTCAGGGTCTCAGGTGCAACATAGAGCATCTTGGTTTTGCCTGACTTCAAATCGTCGTGCACTTCCTTGATCTCTTTTTTATTCAATGTTGAATTCAGAAAATGTGCAACATCGTCTTTGCTGCTGTAGCTTCTAACCAGGTCGACCTGGTTTTTCATCAGTGCGATCAATGGAGAAACCACAATCGCACAACCTTCGCTGATCAGGGCGGGCAATTGGTAACAAAGACTTTTTCCGCCTCCAGTGGGTTTGATCACAAATGTATCGTTCCCGTTCAGCAGGTTTTCAATGATTGCCTCCTGGTTTCCACGAAAAGATTCGAATCCGAAATAATCCTGCAAGGGCCCGATAAGATCGATGCCTGATTTCTTCGCAGTTTTTTTGGTGGAAGATTTAGCTGGACTCGTTTTGTTTGACTTTACTGGGGACATCTTTCTTCTATAATATACGAAAGGGCAGCGAATTTACCTAAAAGCAATGCTAAAACAACCTTGCATCAAGCCAAAACATTCATAATTATGGTAATTTTGCCCCTCACCAAATCGGCGCTCCCAAGGTATACACCTGAATGAAAACTTCCTCTGTTCTGGATATCGCTCGGCGCACATTGGAACTGGAAGCCCAGGCGCTTTCAGAACTCTCTTCTTCGATCAATCCCGATTTTGAATCTGTCATTCATGTACTAAATGACATGAAAGGAAGATTGGTTATCAGCGGCATAGGTAAAAGTGCCATCGTTGGACAAAAAATCGTTGCAACGCTGAACAGCACGGGAACTCCCTCGATATTCATGCATGCTGCCGATGCCATTCATGGCGACCTGGGCATGATCCAACATGATGATGTAGTCATGATCATTTCCAAAAGCGGTGAGAGTCCGGAGATCAAAATGCTGATCACCCTGATCAAGAACATTGGAAATACCCTGATCGGCATGGTTGGAAACATGCAATCCATATTGGCTGCCTCATCAGATCATATTATCAATACAACCGTCAGCCAGGAGGCTTGTCCCAACAACCTCGCCCCCACGGCGAGCACCACGGCGCAAATGGCCATGGGCGATGCCATAGCTGTCAGCCTCATGGAGTTGAAGGGATTCACGGCCGATGATTTTGCAAAATTTCATCCCGGCGGTACACTTGGAAAAAAGTTGTACCTGCGTGTAGATGATCTGAGCAAGCAGAATGAAAAACCCGCAGTTGGTCCGGATAGCAATATCAAGGAAGTAATCGTGGAGATGACGAAAAAAAGATTGGGACTCACGGCAGTGATTGATGCATCCCATAAAGTATTGGGTGTCATCACAGATGGTGACCTGAGAAGAATGCTGGAGAAAGACATCGACATCGAACATAAAAAAGCCAAAGACATCATGAGCAAAGAACCCAAGTCGATTGCACCGGATGCTTTGGCAGTGGACGCGCTCGACAGAATGAGAAAAAATAATATTACCCAGCTGATAGTAAAAACCGGAGAAGAATATGCAGGTGTAATACATTTGCATGATCTGATCAAAGAAGGGCTGGTTTAAATAGCAACCATGAACAACAAACATCACTATGTAGCCATCATGGCAGGGGGAATCGGAAGCCGCTTTTGGCCGATGAGCAGAACCTCTTATCCCAAACAATTTTTGGACATCCTCAATACCGGAAGAACACTGATTCAATCCACCTATGATCGTTTCAAAAAATTCATCCCCGAGGAAAACATCTACATTGTTACTTCTGATGAATACGTGCCCATCGTACAGGAGCAGCTTCCAGAGATGAAGATGGCCAATATTGTTGCAGAGCCTTCCAGAAAAAATACTGCCCCCTGTGTTGCATATATTTCATACAAGTTGAAGGAGCTGAATGAGAAGGGCGCATTGATATGTGCACCCGCGGACCACTTGATCTTGGATGAAACGGGATTTGTAAAAGTTTGTTTGGAGGCACTGAGCTTTGTTGCGCAGCACAAGGCATTGATCACACTGGGAATCAAACCCACGCATCCCAACACCGGTTACGGTTATATTCAGTTCGAACAACAACCCGCAAGCGACAATGTATACAAAGTGAAAACCTTCACCGAAAAACCCAACCTGGATCTCGCAAAAACATTTTTATCCAGCGGTGAGTTTTTATGGAATGCAGGCATCTTTGTTTGGCAGGTTGGCAGCATTGTAACTGCATTCGAAAAACACCTGCCTGAAATCGCAGAACTCTTTGAAGCGGAAAAATCTGCTTTCAATACCGCGTCTGAAAAAGAAGCCATCGAAAAAATCTATCCACAGTGTTCGAATATATCGATTGACTTCGGCATCATGGAGAAGGCAGAAAATGTATACATCATTCCTTCCTCTTTCGGATGGAGCGATCTGGGCACCTGGAATTCTGCACATGATAACATGGACAAAGATTACCTGGGCAATGCAGTAGCAGGAAATCAAGTAATGGTCATTGATGCAACCCGCTGCATGATTCATGCTCCCAACAACAAATTGGTTCTCCTGCAGGGAATGGATGATTATATTGTAGTAGACACAGACGACGTACTGATGATCTGCAAAAAGGAAAAAGAGCAGGAAATCAAACAATACGTGGCTGAAGTAAAAAGAAACAAGGGAGATAAATACCTTTAGTGAATGATCCCCATTCAATCCAAACTCCCCCATACAGGCACATCCATCTTTACAGTGATGAGTGCATTGGCAACAGAACACAAGGCCATCAACATTGGACAGGGATTTCCTGATTTTGAAATGGACGAGGAGCTGGCTGCATTGGCTGCTCAAAAAATTGTACAGGGATACAATCAGTATGTCCCCATGGCTGGATATATGCCACTGAGGGAATCCATTGCAGAAAAAATTTTCAGTCTCTACGGCAACCCTATTTCTCCTGCCGATGAAATCACCATCACACCGGGTGGAAGCTATGCCATCTACACTGCCTTCACCACCATCCTTCAACCGGGTGATGAAGTGATTGTGCTTGAGCCCGCCTATGATTGCTATATCCCCAATATTGTGGCAAACGGCGGTATTCCAATACGCGTTCCTTTGAAATTCCCCGATTATTCCATCGATTGGGAAAAACTACAAGCGGCCATCAACCCAAAAACAAAAGCCATCATCATCAATAGTCCGCACAACCCCACCGGAACAATTTTATCGGATGATGACATGCAGGAACTGCAGAAAATTTTAAGCAATACAAATATTTTTCTGATCAGCGACGAAGTATATGAACACTTGGTATTTGATGGGAAACAACACAACAGCGTCTTGAAATATCCTGCACTCTACAACAGAAGCTTTGTTTGTTTTTCATTTGGGAAGGTATACAACTGTACAGGATGGAAACTGGGATACTGTGTTGCACCGAAAGCATATACAGAGGAATTCAGGCGACTCCATCAGTTTGATGCCTTCTGTTGTTTTACTCCCACGCAGGTGGCACTGGCAGAACATCTCAAGAAAAAAGAAAGATATCTTTCACTAGCTCCGTTCATGCAACAAAAAAGAGATTTCTTTTTGGAAAAAATGAAATCTTCGCGCTTCCAACTGCATCATTCTTCAGGAAGCTATTTTGTGTGTGGCACCTATGAAAATATTTCAGACATGTCGTCAATGGACATGGCTGTTCATCTTACAAAAACCATTGGTGTGGCCACGATTCCGGTTTCAGCATTTTACCAGGATGGATACGATGACAAAGTATTGAGGTTCTGTTTTGCAAAAAAAGAAGAAACCCTCAGCGCAGCAGCAGAAAGACTCTCTGCCCTCTGATTATTTCACCCTGTCAATGATTTCCCAATCATTGACTACAGGATGCTGGTGTTCTTTTTTGACAATGCGATTGAATTGATCGATGATTTCTTTGTGAAAGGATGCAATATTGTTTTTTTCCTGTGGATCCACTGAGAGGTCATACAATTCCCATGCAGCCTTGGGATCCTTGATGAGATTTTTTCTAACTCCCTTCCAGCGTCCCATTCTGACTGCTGTTTGTCCGCCGTTCTCGGGATATTCAAAATACAAATAGGGATGTTGCTCTTTTTGTTCCTTTCCCAACAAGGTGGGTAAAATGGAAATACCATCCGTATGTGCGACCAACTCTCCTGTGATGGCTGAAAAGGTGGCGAGCATATCATATTGAACGCTGACCAAATCGGATTGAGAACCGGACTTGATTTTTCCAGGCCATCGGGCAATGAAGGGGACCCTGATGCCGCCCTCATACAAATCCATTTTCTTTCCTCTCATTCCACTTACGCTGTTGAAAAAAGCAACATCCACCGGTGCAGAAAAAGTTGCACCATTGTCTGATGAAAACATCACGATGGTATTTTCATCCAATCCCAATGATTTTATTTTTTGCATGATGATGCCCACCTGGTCATCCAAATAGCTGATCATCCCTGCATAAGTTGATAATGGATACTTGTTTGCAGCATAGCCTTTTTGTCCGAAGTAGGGACGCTCATCAAACATGCCCTTGTACCGGTTGACGTATTCATCCGGCAACTGCAAAGAGAGGTGCGGAATGGTATAGGGCAGGTAAAGAAAAAAAGATCCTGATTTGTTTTTGTCGATGAATGCCAGCGCCTTCTCCGTCATTTTTTGCGGAGCATAGTCTTTGCCTTTGTAATAATTGAAATCAGCATCGGTGGCAGTGGTGGAATCAAGCGGACGATGAACGTAGATGAAAGGATTGTTCAGAGAATCCCATCGGTCATTTTCCCACAAATGTGTGGGATAAAAATTATGTGCCTGTTTCTGATCGAGGTATCCATAATAATAATCAAATCCATGGTTCAAAGGAGTGCCGGTCGTACCGGTAACACCCATTCCCCATTTGCCAATCATGCCCGTTGCGTAATTTCTTTCTTTCAGCATTTTTGCGATGGTGTAAGCACCTTCATGCAAGGGCAATTGTCCACGCTCTGTGGCATCCTCAAATCCGCCCATTTCATAATTGCCTCTGATATAGGAATGACCGGGATTTTTTCCTGTCATCAGCATGCAACGGGAAGGAGCGCAAACCGGTGCACTGCTGTAATGTTGCGTGAAGCGCATCCCCTCCTTTGCAAGTTGATCAAGATGAGGTGTTTTGATCTTGGTTTGACCATAAGAACCCAATTCACCATAACCCAGATCATCTGCATAGATATAGATGATATTCGGTTTGGAATTTTTTTGTGCTGATAAATAAAAAGGGTTGATCAATGACAACCCGAAACTTAAAACCCAAAACCCGCCACGGCGGGCAAGCCTAAAACCCATAACCTGCAAGTTTAATGAGACGCTTTCAAATAACTCCATCCGTCCGTCTGCTTTTTGATCAGCTCAGCAACAGCGCTTGGTACAACGGTTGCCATGGGTGACACCTGTGAAGGATCAATTTTCAAACGGCGCAATGAATTGTTGCAAACAGCAAGCGTAACACCTTTTTCTTTTGCAATTTTGATGCGGGATGCAAACTGTGTAGAATCTTTCATCACGGCAAAGACTGCTTGTCCGTGGAAGACCACTTCAATATCAAGATCCGGAATTTCGGTGCGTGCATTGTTGATCTGGCGAAATACAGCTCCTTGAACGGTTGTATCCGCACTTGACAAATCCCATACTACCCTGTGCTTGTTGACCTGTGCAGATGATGTGAAAGCAGCCAACTGCAGACAAAAAAGAAAAAGAAAATATTTCATGTAAAAGAAGCTTTAGATGATTAAGTTATCAATAATACTGATAATAATCAAACGCTCTTCTCAGCTGTCCAATGAATGGTGTTGCGCTCCATTTTGATGCGCCCTAATTTTTCGAGTTTTTTCAACAGCCTGGATACGACTTCGCGGGATGAATTGATATCGTGTGCGATTTGCTGATGGGTTAAATTCAATTCGTTGCCGAAAGCTGCTGCCTGTCTGCTTAAATACCACTCCAGTCTTTCGTCCATGTTTTTGAATGCGATCTGATCAACAACTGTGAGCAATTCCTCGAACCTGGATCTGTAGGTTTCAATGACGAAATGATACCAGGATGTATAGGATTTCATCAGGTTGTCCATGAACTGAATCGGAATCATGATCACTTCGGTTTCTTCAACAGGAACGGCCATCACAGTGCTGGATTGGCTTCTGGCCATGCAGAGCATGCTCAATGCACAGGCTTCCCCTCTTTCCAAAAAATACATGAAAAATTCTTCTCCTTGTTCACCCTCTCTGTACAACTTCACTTTCCCGTTTACAATCAGCATGGCATACTTGAAGAATTGTCCGGGTTTCATCAATACCTCACCTGGTTTGAAAATTTTGCTTTCACCATTTTCATGAATGAATTCCGCCAGATCAGCAGTGAA
The DNA here is from genome assembly GCA_041183265.1 of Bacteroidota bacterium. Classification (GTDB taxonomy): domain Bacteria; phylum Bacteroidota; class Bacteroidia; order Chitinophagales; family Chitinophagaceae; genus Pollutibacter. The sequence goes on along the minus strand of JBEGMC010000058.1, from coordinate 19,218 downwards.
AATCGGAAACACATCCATCAATTGCTTTGCACTCAAAGAAGTCATGCTGAATGAATTATTGGCTAATATAATTTATCTCCCCATGTATACCATGAGTATTTGCACGTCACTGGGATTGATCCCAGAAATGCGCGATGCCTGTCCAAGTGTTCTCGGCTGAATTTTTTTCAACTTCTCCCTTGCCTCTGTGCTGATGGCCTGTACGCGTGAAAAGTCAAAGCTGGCGGGGATTTCAAGATCTTCCATTTGTCCCATGCGCTCCACCATCTCTTTCTCTTTTTCAATATACACGGCGTACTTCATTTGAATTTCTGCCTGTTCAATTTCAATTTCATGGTAATCAGAAAAGTTTTTTCTCAATCCATCGTGGTGATCAATCATTTCTTTTGCACCAATACCCGGACGCAATACAAGTTGTGCGAGTTTTTGTTTTTGTGAAAGCGGCGTTGATCCAACATTTTCAAAAAATGAATTGATCTGTTCAGGTTCCACAGAAACATCATTGAATTTTTTGATGATGGATTCAATGTTTTCTTTTTTCCTCTGCACCATCTGATTTCGCTCCTCACTTGCCAATCCCAATGCATATCCAATCGATGTCAATCTCAAATCTGCATTGTCCTGTCGCAACAGGGTGCGGTATTCAGCTCTTGAAGTAAACATCCTATAAGGCTCCTCTGTTCCCTTCGTGATCAAATCGTCAATCAACACCCCAATATAGGCCTCGCTTCTCTTGAGTACCAGTGGCTCTTTGTCTTTTGAATGATTGTGTGCATTGATGCCCGCCATCAGTCCCTGACAAGCAGCTTCCTCATAACCTGTGGTACCATTGATCTGACCGGCAAAGAACAAACCTCGTAACTGCTTGGTTTCCAATGAGTAATGAAGCTGATGAGGGGGGAAATAGTCGTATTCAATCGCATATCCTGGCCTGAAAACCCTGACGTTTTCAAATCCAGGTATCTTTATAAGTGCTTGATACTGAACATCTTCTGGTAAGGAGGTCGAAAATCCGTTCAAATATATCTCGACGGTATTCCATCCTTCGGGCTCTACAAACAATTGATGGCGCTCCCTGTCAGCAAATCGGTTGATCTTGTCTTCGATGCTGGGGCAGTACCTGGGACCGGTGCCTTCGATCCTTCCGGCGAACATGGGACTCCTGTCAAAGCCCGTCTTCAACGTATCATGAACCTGCTCGTTCGTATAGGCGATCCAACAACTTCTTTGTTGCTCGGGCTTGATGCGTTCAATATTCAAGTAAGAAAATCCTGTGATCTCATCATCGCCCTTCTGCTCTTCCATCTTTGAATAATCCAGACTCCTTCCGTCGATTCGCGGCGGTGTTCCTGTTTTCAGGCGATCACTCTCAAATCCCAATTCCACCAATTGCTCTGTAATGCCCGTCGCAGCCCGCTCTGCCATCCTTCCACCACCAAAATTCTTCTCCCCGATATGGATAATGCCATTTAAAAATGTTCCGTTGGTAAGCACCACTGCCTTTGCCTCTATCTCATTTCCCATTCCGGTTACAACCCCCCTGACCACCCCATTTTTAACGATCAAACCTTTCACCATGTCCTGGTAAAAGTCCAGATTGGGTGTTGCCTCCAACATCTCCCGCCATCTCTGTGAAAAAAGCATGCGGTCGCTTTGGGCCCTGGGACTCCACATCGCGGGACCCTTTGACCTGTTCAGCATCCTGAACTGTATCATGGTTTGATCGGTCACAATCCCGGAATAGCCACCCAAGGCATCGATTTCCCTCACAATCTGCCCCTTGGCAATGCCGCCCATGGCAGGGTTGCAGCTCATTTGGGCTATGTTCTGAAGATTCATGGTCACCAGCAGCACCTTGCTGCCCATGTTGGCAGCTGCAGCCGCAGCCTCTGAACCTGCATGTCCAGCCCCCACAACAATCACATCATACTTTGGAAACATGGTGCAAAGATAGAAAGGAGTTGTCAGTTAACAGTTACCGGTTAACAGACAACAGTTAACTGCCAACCGGAAATGTTCCACGTGAAACATCAAGAGCAGGAAAAGACCTGTACCAATACCACCCGATTCATCGAGCGATGGGTCTGGATGGATACGCCCATCTGACCGAACCAGGGGGTGAGCAAATTTTTCCGGTGTCCCGGCACTTCCAGTCCCAAGTCAAGTAACAGCATAATAAGAGAAAGCAAGGGTTCGTTCTTCCCCGTATAAATATTTTCCGCCGCGCATTTGGTGATCCCAGCCAACCGCATTCTGGTAGAAAAGTTCTTCCCATCGGAACTATTGTGTCCAATGCCATTTTGCTTGAGGGCAAGATCAGCACAATGAAGTTTGGCTGCATCAGAGGCTGCCAATGAAAACGAGAGAAGACTCAACTTGGCAGATGCATGCAGGTCCTTTTCCAAACTCTTGGCCTCTTTCCCATTGGCTTCGGGAAACTGCTTGAGAAAAGGAACCACACATTCGGTATAAAACCGGGATGGATTCATCCGCATATAATTCACCCAGTAAAAAAATTCTTTTTCCCCGGAAGAGAGTCCCGCTTTGGACAACTCCTTGTCCACATGCGATTGTACAGCCTGATCCTTTGAAACCTTCACCTCAAATGGAATATCGTTCAGGGTAAAGTTTCCCTGCGCCATCAATAAAGATGGTATTGCAAATACCAGAAGAACAATATGTTTCACGTGGAACATCATCCAAAATACTTGGTAAGCAGGGCGTCTTCTGCCTTGCGCATCTTTTTTTGATCCGAGGTTTGTTTGTCCTTGTACCCCATCAAATGCAGGAGTCCGTGAAAAATGACCCTGTGAAGTTCCAGGTAGAAGGGATTGCCCAATGCTTTGGCATTTTCGCGCACCCTGTCAACACTGATGTAGATTTCAGCTTCCAGGATATTCTTTTTTTCAGACAGATCGAAAGTGATGATATCGGTATAATAATCGTGCGAAAGGTGTTTCCGGTTGATATTCAGAAGATAAGCATCTGAGCAAAAAACAATGTTCAATTGGGAGATATGTTTTTTGTTGGAATGGGCTGTTTTTTGAAGAAATCCCTTCAGATTCCCCCTGTTTCGGAGCGAATGGAGGCTTTTTTGATAGAAAAACTGAATTGACGACATTCCAACAATAAAAGTACAAGAAATCCCCCGAAGCGAAGTAGCTTTGCATCCCGTCACAATCAACATGCTGAAAAAATTATCAGAATTAAACGTCGGAGAGAAAGGGGTGATCCAATCATTGGAGGACCAGGAGCTTATTTTGAAATTAATGGAAATGGGATTTTTACAAGGTGAGGAAGTCGCGGTAGAACAAATTGCACCGCTCGGTGATCCAATTTCTGTGATGGTTGCAGGATACCAGGTCAGCCTCCGGATCAATGAAGCTGCCTCTATTTTGGTAGAATCTATATAATATATTGATTATCAAACTATTATGAAGATTGGACTCTATTTTGGCACTTTCAACCCTATCCACAACGGACATCTGATTATTGCGAATTATATTCTGCAGTATGCAAAACTGGATCAGGTATGGTTGATCGTTTCACCACAGAATCCTTTCAAACAAAGCCATAGTCTCCTCAACGAATACCACAGATTGTTTTTGGTGCAACAGGCATTGGAGGGAGAAAGCAAAATCAAAGCAGTTGATATTGAGTTTGGTTTGCCAAAGCCATCTTATACCATCAATACACTCGCCTATCTGCAGGAGAAATATCCCGAACATGAATTCGGAGTGATCATGGGATCCGACAGTTTGCAAAATTTGGATCGTTGGAAAAACGCAGAACTGATCATGAAAGATTTTCCACTCTATGTTTACGAGCGACAAGGTTATCCGATGAGAGATGATTTGGATGATGCAATGATCATCGACATGAAAGCGCCCCTCTTGAATATTTCATCATCACTGATCAGAAGAATGTTGAAAGAAGGAAAGTCGATCAGGTATTTGGTACCTGATATAGTAAACGAAGAAATCCAAAAAGGAAATTATTACAGATAATCAACGGCCCATCCCAGAAGCAAACAGGCAATGGCAACATAGGGCGCCTGAATTTTTGTAAAGGTGAGCGATACAAACGTTGAGACCATTACAGCAAAAAATAAAATGATATCATTGAGTGGCTGCTCAAGTTCAGGAACAACTGTATCATTGATTAAATAAATGATACTTGCCAACATGATACCGACAACAGCTGCATTGATGCCTTGCATCATGCGTTCCATTGCTTTAAAACGATGCAGGTTTTCCCACATCGGATAAAAGAAAATACAAAGTAAAAAACTGGGAAGAAAAATTCCAATGCTTGCAATGATGCATCCTGCCAACTGCCAGTTCCATCCCTTGTTTTGAAGCGACATGCCACCAACATAAGATGAAATAGAAAAGGCGGGTCCGGGGATTGCGCGGACCATGCCGGCACCAGTCAAGAAATCCTGGCGGTTGATCCTGATTGCATTCTGATTGCTCGATTTGATGCGCTCGGTCTCCGGACGAACAACGTATTGTTCATACATCACGGGAATCAATACGTCTGCACCTCCAAAAACAAAACTTCCAAAGCGGTACATGTTTTCAAATAAGTTGAACGGAGCGCGATAGGTCCAGTCATTCTTCCTCGCGGTCTCTGAAACAAATGCAGCGGAAAGAAAGAAGAAAGAAAACAAAATGATAGGAAACCATTTGATGGGACGTTGCTTCCATTTGACAGCCTCCTCATTTCTTTCACTGAAAAAAACACCTGCTGTTCCTCCAATGATTAAAATGATTGGGAAAATCCAAGGAGTTTTAAAAAAAACATAGGTGGCAACAGCACACAGGAAAAGAATGATGCGGGAAGATCGTTGTTTTACCAGTTTCAGTGTTTTGAAAGAAGCAAATGCCAAAAATCCCAAAGCCATGGGTTGTATGAAACGAAAAATGGGGAGTCCATTCGATGAAGTGTGATGCACAATAAAAGACAATCCAGACATGATCACAATGGCAGGAAACATCCAAATCAACAGGGTGAGTATGGCAAGCGAAATACCCCCTCGTTTATACCCTATCAACGTAAGTGTTTGGGTGGAAGTAGCACCCGGCATCAACTGACAGAATGCATTGATGTCGAGCAATTCTTTGCCTGTAACATCTTTGCGCTTTTCCACAAATGTTTTCATCATCATTCCAAAATGTCCCTGCGGTCCGCCAAATGCAGAAATGCTGTGAAAAAACACAGCCCGCAGAAATGGTATGTGACGAATCAGCGCCAACAATTATTTTTTGAGTCCGATTTCTCTCAAACGCTCATCCAAATATTGTCCTGCGGTATAATCTTCGTACTTCTTTGGATTCGATGCACTGATGCATGCATCCAAACAGGCGAGTGACATCTGGCTTTTTGGATGAAGAAAGAACGGCAATGAATACCTGGATGTATGCCATTTTTCTCTGGGTGGATTGACAACACGATGTGTTGTGCTTTTCAAACGATCGTTCGTGAGGCGTTGCAGCATATCGCCAACATTCACCACGATTTCACCATCTCCTGCCTGTATGGGCAACCACTCATTTTGCTTGGACAAGATTTCCAAACCCTCTGCTGAAGCACCTACCAGCAAAGTAATCAAATTGATGTCTTCGTGTTGCTCAGCACGAATCGCTGATTTTGGTTCTGATGTGATGGGTGGATAATGGATCGCGCGCAGAATGCTGTTGCCCAAATGGATGTGCTCAGAAAAATAATTGTTTCCCAAATCCAGATAGGATGCAATGGCACTCAGGAGCGCAGATCCCGATTGTTCAAAAGCGCGATAGGTTGACAAAAACAATTGATTGAAATCAGCAATTTCATCCACCATTACATTCTGGGGATATGCTTCAGGTGCTGCCTGATTCGCAGGCACTGTTTGTCCGTATTGAAAGAACTCCTTCAAATCGGGAGCATCGCTGCCTTTTGCATGTTCTTTTCCAAATGAGGTATATCCTCGCTGGCCTGCGAGTCCCGCGATTTCATATTTCTTTTTAACATCCGCGGGAAGTTCAAAGAAAGCTTTCACTGCGGCATAAACCCGGTCAATCAACTGCTGATCTATTCCGTGGTTTCTGACAGCAACGAATCCCACTTCTTCAAAAGCCTTGCCAAGCTGATGGGAAAACTGAACCTTTTGGGTATCTGTGCCGTTTGTATATAAGCTGAGGTCTACAACTGGTATGTTCATATAAAAGATTGAATTGTAAAAATAACAAACATAATTTTGATCTCTAATTTCAACAAAATGATTCGTTTCAAGGGTATATACGGGGTGTTTTGCGTGGTGTCGCTGTTCATTTCCTGCTCACCCAAAATCAGCAGCTATACGGGTGAAAAGGGATTCAAAACTTCGAATGGTGTTCCAGATTATGCCGATCTGAATTTTTGGGCTGCACATCCCAACAAATGGGATCCTTCGGATACCATTCCAAAACTTTTGAGAGGCAATCCAAAAGAAAAAGAGGTGGACGTTTTTTATGTGCACCCAACCACGTATACGGGTGAAATGCCGGATGGCAAGCCCAATGCGGATATTGATGATTCCACGCTCAATTACAAAACGGATTATTCTCCCATGCTCTACCAGGCCTCTGCATTCAATGAGAGGGCCCGTGTATTTGCGCCACGATACAGACAGGCACATATAAAAATGTATGGCGAGCCGGACAGTATAAAATTGCACAGGGCATTCAACCTCGCTTATGAAGATGTAAAAAAAGCGTTTCAGCATTACCTAGAAAAAGAGAACAAAGGAAGGCCCATCATCATTGCTTCGCACAGCCAGGGTACGACACATAGCTCAAGACTCCTGAAAGAGTTTTTTGACGGCAAACCACTGATGCAACAGTTGGTATGTGCCTATATTATTGGCATGAGGGTGAAGAAAGACATCTACAGCCAGATCCCGGTTTGCACAGATCCTGCCCAAACAGGATGCTTTGTGAGTTGGCGTACATACAGATATGATTACATGGGGGATTGGGTAAGCCGGTTGGATACCAGCATCGCAGTGGTAAATCCCATGAGCTGGAAAACAGATGAAAAATGGGTGGACAAATCAACCCACAAGGGAGCTGTATTGTACAACATGAACAAGATCTATATGCATACCCAGGATGCCTTGGTAGAGGGCGATGTGCTCAGGGTTACCCATCCGAAATTCCCTGGATCTTTTTTATACAAAAACAAAAATTATCATGCAGGCGACATCAATCTTTTTTATGTCGATATCCGTGAAAATGTTTCACAACGCATAGACGCCTTCAAGACAAATCATAACCAAGGTCATTGATTTTTATGAGCGCCGTCATGCGTGTTGCTTTTCTCAACTGCTAAGTTTGAGAAAACAATGCACATGAAACTCATCATTGTACCGACCGACTTTTCCCCGCTGGCAGACAATGCCCTGAAATATGCAATGGACCTCGCAACTGCAATGGAAGGCAGCCTCATGCTGCTGAATGTGTATCAATTGCCCATCAGCTTTTCTGAAGTGCCGATGGTAACCATATCAGTGGATGAACTGAGAAAAATCAGTGAAGATAAACTCGCTGAAATCAAACAACAGATTGAAAGAATAACAGAGGGAAAAATAAAAATATATACTGAAAGCAAACTGGGAGATGTTGCTGAAGAAGTAGATGCATTGTGTAAGATATTGAATCCATTTGCAGTTGTAATGGGGACAAGGGGTGTAACCGGCGCAGGAAGATTTTTCCTGGGAAGCAATTCCCTTTCAGTCATTGGAAAAATCAGCACCCCTGTTTTCATTGTTCCGCCGGGAGCTACTTTCAAGCCGATCAGGAAAGTGGGACTGGCAACCGATTTGAGAAATGTGGTTGATTCGGTTTCCGTGTCACCCATCAAATCGCTTGTCAACATGTTCAATGCAGAGCTTCATGTATTGAATGTTGATTTTGAAAGAAAACATTTTACAAGCTATACCCCAGAAGAAACACTGAATCTTGATACAATGCTGTCTGGACTCAATCCAACATACGACTTCATTGAAAACAAGGATGTAGATGAGGGGATCAATGAATTTGCAACGAAAAACAATCTTGATCTGATCATCACATTGCCGAAAAAACACAGGTTCATTGAAAGTCTTTTTGAAAAAAGCTTCACGCGGGAATTGATTCACCACACCAGTATTCCTTTGATGTGCATCAGGAAAGAAGTGGCTGAAACAGTTGCCTAGAATTCAGCACTCTTGGGTGTTCGGGGAAATGCGATGACATCTCTGATATTGGTCATGCCCGTCACGAAAAGGACCATGCGTTCAAAACCGAGTCCGAAGCCTGCATGCGGAACAGTCCCGAATCTGCGTGTGTCAAGGTACCACCAGAGCTCTTCTTCGGAAACATGCATGTCTTTCATGCGTTGGGTGAGTTTATCCAGGCGCTCCTCTCTTTGTGAACCTCCTACGATCTCACCGATGCCGGGAGCAAGGATATCCATGGCCGCGACGGTTTTTCCATCATCGTTTTGACGCATGTAGAAAGCCTTGATGTCTTTTGGATAATTGGTAACGATCACCGGTTTCTTGAAATGCTTTTCCACCAGATACCTTTCGTGTTCACTTTGCATGTCGATGCCCCACTTGACATCGTATTGGAATTTTTTCTTTTTGTATGCAGGAGAATCCAATAAAATATCGATCGCTTCTGTATAGGTGATGCGTTCAAAATTGTTTTCGAGAACAAACTTCAGTTTTTCGATCAACCCCATGGGACTTCTCTTGTCGGCCGGAAGTTGTTTTTCTTCTTCCGCAAGACGCTGATCCAAAAATTGCAGATCATCCATGTTGTTGTCCATTGCAAACTGAATGATGTATTTGATAAAAGCCTCTGCAAGATTCATGTTGTCTTCCAAATCATGGAAAGCCATTTCAGGTTCAATCATCCAAAACTCTGCCAGATGTCTGGTGGTATTGGAGTTCTCAGCACGGAACGTGGGACCAAAAGTATAAATCTCACCAAATGCAGTGGCACCAAGCTCTCCCTCCAATTGTCCACTTACGGTAAGATGGGTGCTCCTGCCGAAAAAATCTTCTTTGAAATCAATTTCACCTTTATCATTTCGAGGTGGATTGTCAAAAGGCAATGAGGTAACGCGGAACATCTCTCCTGCTCCTTCTGCATCACTTGCAGTGACGATGGGAGTATGCAAATAGAGAAATCCTCTTTCATGAAAGAATTTGTGAATAGCGAAAGCCAATGAATGTCTCACACGAAAAACCGCACCAAACGTATTGGTCCTGAATCTCAAATGTGCTATTTCCCTCAGAAATTCAAGACTGTGTTTTTTGGGCTGAAGGGGATAAGCAGATGCATCAGAATCACCCAATACCTCCAAAGCTGTTGCAATCAACTCCACGGCTTGTCCCTTGCCTTGGGAAGCAACCAATTCTCCTGTGATTTTAAGCGCTGCACTGGTTGTAATGCGTTTCAACAGGTCCTCTTCAAACTTTCCCAGCTCCAGTACAACCTGCAGGTTTAAATTGGTAGAACCATCGTTCAGGGCAATGAATTGATTGTTCCTGAATGTTCTAACCCACCCCATTACAACAAGCCCTGTTTGTCCGGGTGACTGCAGCAGTATTTCCTTTATTTTGATTCTTTTGTTGAACATAAGCCCATTTTACGCTTGCAAAGGTACTAAATGGAGGGTCCAGGCTGACCTAAAATTTTTTTGGGATCACAAAAAAACCGTAACATTGCAACTGCAAAGAGGCACTTTAGTTACATCAGCCGCTTTCTTTCCACCATAATTTACCCTTCGCATATCAATCAACCCATCAGGGCTATTATCAAATAAAACATATGTACGACATTTTACAGCTGAATGACATGCTTGTTCCAGAACTATTGGACATCGCAGAGCAACTCAAAATTACCGGAGCGAAAAAACTTGAAAAACAGGAGCTCATTTATAAAATACTCGACAAACAGGCTGTACTCAACAGTGCCGTGAAAGGCGGAGAAGCCAAAGACGAAAAGGGCGCGAAGAAGAAGAGAATTGTCAAAACCAGCACGGGCAATACAACAGAAGAGGCCATCGTTGAAAACGATCCCGAAAGCAGTCCCGAGAAAAAACCCATCAAAAGAGGAAGGCCATCCATCCAAAAAGAACCCTCTGGAAATGTAGAGCAGGAGGAAACAAAGAATGAAACAAGTGAGGTTCCTCAACAAGAGGGACAAACAGGAGAAGACAACAGTGCTTCCAAACAGCTCTTTCTCAAGAAAGAACCTGCCTTTACAGTGGAATTCGATGGCGCCATTCAGGGTGAAGGCGTATTGGAGATGATGCCCGATGGATATGGATTTTTAAGAAGCAGTGATTACAATTATCTTTCATCACCGGATGATGTATATGTATCTCCCTCTCAAATCAAACTGTTTGGAATCAAAACAGGAGATACCATTACCGGCAGTGTTCGTCCTCCGAAAGAAGGTGAAAAATATTTTGCACTGTTGAAAGTGGACACCGTAAACGGCAGGCTTCCGGAAGAAGTGCGCGACAGGGTACCGTTTGATTATTTGACTCCTTTGTTCCCCTTTGAAAAATTCAATCTCTATACCAAGCCCGATATTTATTCAACCAGGATGATGGATTTGTTTACTCCTTTGGGCAAGGGACAAAGAGGTTTGATTGTTGCACAACCAAAGGTGGGTAAGACAATGTTGCTGAAAGAAGTGGCGAATGCCATTGCCACCAACCATCCGGAGTGTTATCTCATGGTGGTGTTGATCGATGAGCGTCCAGAGGAAGTAACAGATATGGAAAGAAGTGTGAAAGCAGAAGTGCTTGCATCTACATTTGATGAGCCCGCTGAGAAACATGTGAAAGTTTCTGCCATGGCATTGCAAAAAGCAAAGCGATTGGTAGAATGCGGACACGATGTGGTGATATTATTGGATTCCATCACGCGTCTCGCACGCGCCCACAATACGGTTGCACCTTCATCAGGCAAGGTGCTCTCTGGAGGTGTGGAAGCAAATGCAATGCAAAAGCCAAAACAGTTTTTTGGTGCTGCCAGAAAAATTGAAAACGGCGGATCACTCACCATTCTTGCCACAGCATTAATCGATACGGGAAGCAAAATGGATGAGGTCATCTTTGAAGAGTTCAAGGGTACGGGCAACATGGAATTGGCGCTGGACAGAAGATTGGCAAACAAACGCATCTTCCCTGCCATTGATCTCACGGCTTCTTCAACCAGAAGAGAAGATTTGTTGCTGGATAAAGATGTATTGCAACGCATGTGGATCATCAGAAACCACATTGCTGACATGAACAGCGAAGAAGCGATGTCGCTGTTGATGAAGCAAATGAAAGGAACCAAAGATAATTTCGAGTTCCTGACCACCATGAACAAATGATGATGTGATACGTATGGGCCTGGAAAAAATTTCTGTTGACTCATTTATTGCCCATGCAAAAAATCATCCCGTCATAGATGTGCGCAGCGAAGCTGAGTTCGAACACGCACATATTCCCAGCGCATGGAACTTGCCGCTGTTCAACAACGAAGAAAGAAAAATCGTCGGAACCATTTACAAACAAACATCAAGGGAAGAAGCCATCAAAAAAGGATTGGAATTTTTCGGTCCCAAGATGAAAGCAATGATTGACTTCGTTGAAGAAAATCTGCAAAAAACAAATCCATCCAACAAAACATTGCTGGTACACTGCTGGAGAGGCGGGATGCGAAGTGCTGGTGTAGCCTGGCTCTTGGATCTGTATGGATACAAAGTATATACACTGGTTGGTGGATACAAAGCATACAGAAACTGGGTATTGAATATACTCGCTGAAAAACCCTTGCTGAAAATACTGGGCGGTTATACCGGTTCGGGCAAGACCATTGTATTGGATGCACTGAAAAAGAACAACGAGACCGTGATTGATCTGGAGGGCATCGCGGGACACAGGGGTTCGGCTTTTGGAAACATCGGACTCCCCAAGCAGCCCACCCAGGAAATGTTTGAAAACAAACTGGCGGGTGAACTGCATGCTGTATTCATCAAAGGAGAACAAAAACCAATATGGCTGGAAGATGAGAGTCAGCGTATTGGAACGGTGAATATTCCGCAGGATTTTTGGATGCACATGAGAAGAAGTGATATTCATTTTCTCGAAATTCCTTTTGAAAAAAGATTGGATTACCTGGTTGATACCTATGGAAAGCTTCCCATGGTTGAGTTGAAAGCAGCAACCGAGCGGATTCAGAAGAAGCTCGGTGGACTCGAAACAAAAACTGCGATTGCTTTTTTGGATGAAAACAACATCAGAGGTGCATTCGATATATTATTGAAATACTATGATAAGCTATATGAGAAGGGATTGGAAAAAAGGGAGGATCCAAAACCGTTGTTGAAAATATATCATTCAAATTGTGTGGATGCGGAAGAAAATGCATCACACCTAATTCAATAAAATGGACAATATCAAGCTTACACAATATTCTCACGGGGCAGGATGCGGATGTAAAATCTCTCCAAAAATTTTGGATGAAATTCTTCATTCTAGTTTCAGCATGCCCGACAACGATCGGTTGATTGTGGGAAACCACAGCAAAGACGATGCGGCCGTATATGACTTAAAAAACGGAACAGCATTGATATCCACCACTGATTTTTTCATGCCCATTGTAGATGATCCTTTCAACTTTGGCAGAATAGCTTCAGCCAATGCCATCAGCGATGTATATGCCATGGGAGGGAATCCCATCATGGCTATTGCCATCCTTGGCTGGCCGATCAACAAGATACCGCCGTCGGTTGCGACCAAGGTCATTGAAGGAAGCAAAAGCATTTGCCTGGAAGCTGGTATTCCGTTGGCAGGTGGACACAGCATAGATTCACCTGAACCCATTTTTGGATTGGCGGTGAATGGGCTGGTTGATATCCAACAACTAAAGCAAAACAATACTGCAAAAAGGGGTGATATTCTTTTGCTCACAAAACCGATTGGTGTAGGGGTATTGACAACCGCAGAGAAAAAGGGTATCCTGAAAGAAGAACACAAAACGTTGGCAGCACAACAAATGATGCAACTGAACAGGGTTGGATCAAAGCTTGCTGCTGTTTCGGGTGTTCATGCAATGACAGACGTAACTGGATTTGGATTGTTTGGTCACCTGATTGAAATGGCCGACGGAAGCGGTGTCTCGGCAAAAATTGATTTCATGAGCGTTCCATTGATCACAAAAGATTTGATGGATTATGTTGAACAGGGCTCTGTGCCAGGAGGCACCAACAGAAACTGGGACAGTTATGGCCACAGAGTACAAATAGAAAAAACAGAAGCGTCGGAACTATATAAAAATATATTGGCAGATCCGCAAACAAGCGGGGGACTCCTCATTGCAGTAAAAAAAGAATCTTATGATGAGGTCGCTTCAATCCTGAAAGCAGCGGGGCTTGCAAAACACACCACGCCTATTGGTGAAATGGTAGAGCAAGCGTCTCATGCAGTATACGTTAGATAAATCAGCGCTGCAGGTTGTCTCTTGATTTTATTCTTTCATGGGGGACTTCTGTTACAAGCTGAACACCTGGAATGTTTCTCAGTCGTTGTTGCAGCTCATTGAATTCAAACAGATCGTTGTATGGATCTCTGATCAGCCAAATAAAGTCAAGGTGTTGCAATTCGGGCAATAGAAATTCTCCTTCGTGTTTGTTGCTGTATAAAAAATGCTCCTTGGAAGTAATCGGGTGAATAAACTCATAAACAGTGAACGAGTAAGATCTTTTGTTTTTCTCCATTCCGATTTGCAAATCGGCTGAGGTCGCAAACGGGATATTCAGTGTTTTTTCAACATGCCAGCAGAATTGATAATTTTTAAGGGGACAGGCAATTCCAAGGATTTTGGTGTCCTCAAAAAAATCATCCGACATGCGCTCATCGTCGAGTTTTAGTTTCATCAGAAAACAATTTCAAAAGAAATTTCTTGTTCTTTCCTCAACACAACGGCGGTGGTTTTATCTCCTTTTTTAAATTTTGACAGTGCCTGCATGTATGCTTCAACGGAAGACGTCTTGTAATCTCCCAGCTGTTTTACAATATCACCAGCAAGAATACCTGCTTTTTTAGCCGGACGATTATCGGACACTCCATCTACCCTTACGCCGTTTCCACTGTAGGAATAATCCGGCATGATGCCCATGGAAACAGTAAATCTTGCAGAAGTAGTGGTTTGTGTTTCGCGTGTTTTTGTAAAGGCTATTTTTTGCGCGGGCTTGTCGCCTTCTATCAACTGTTGAATGAATTGAACCACTTTAGCCATTCCGATATAATTGATTTTTTCGGCATCGTCGCTGGGTTTGTGGTAATCAGTATGGAGTCCCGTGAAAAAGAACAACACAGGAATATCTTTTCTGTAAAAAGATGTATGGTCGCTGGGGCCCGTCCCGCTTGAATCATATTTGATGGTAAAAGATTTGTTCTTCACAGCATCAATCATGTTTTTCCAGGAGGGTGAAGTTCCATATCCACCCAGTGTAATGGTTTGGGTGCTGTCGTTCATCCTTCCCACCATATCCATATTGATCATGTAGTTAACAGTATGGAGAGAGATCGTTGGATTTTCTACAAAATATTTAGAACCATTCAACCCAAGTTCTTCTGCTGAAAAAGCAATCAGGAGATAGTTGAATTTTTTTTGTTTTGTTTTTTTCAGCACAGATGAGAGCTCGATGAGTGATGCTGTTCCACTGGCGTTGTCGTCAGCACCGTTGTGGATAGCGGGTGCACCGCCTTTGATCATGGAGTTTCCATCTTCACCATATCCCAGGTGATCAAGGTGTGCTCCAATTACAACCGTCAGAGGCGCTCGGTTGTCAATGAAACCAACAACGTTTCTGGCGTTTCTGATTTTGGGAGAAAGGGAGACGGTGGATGCAAGGTGATAAGTAGATGAGGCGTCTGTGATGTGCTTACTTACTGCTGCTTTTTTAAGAAAGATGACAGGAAAGGGTGTTTGTTCTGTTCTGTCTTTTCCATTGAAAGCGATGATATCTTGTCCGCCTGTGTTATAGAAAACAATACCGCTGGCATGTTTTGAACTTGCATTCTTGATTTTTTCAGCAAGCAGGTTGTTTAAATCGAAGTGTGGATTTTCTTTGTTTTCTTCCAGGGCTTCTGCCAAATCAATGAACCAGGGTTGGTTGGATTCTTGAATAGAGGGTGATGCGTCTCCGGAAATTTTTCCATTTGAAGAATTGGACAGTACATCAAAGTCTGTTCCATATTCAAGCTTGATTCCGTTGATGGAAAAACTGGTTTGTGGATCCACCCTTCTGCCGTCATTGATCGTGAAAGGTTGAAAATAATCGGCCGTTCCTTTGGGCAGGAGTCCGTTTTTTTTGAACTGCTCCGCAATGTAAGCAGCAGCTTTTTCCTCGCCTGCATCGCCTGCTCTTCTTCCCTGCAATTCATCTGAGGCAAGAAAATAGGTGTGTTTTTCAAGGGCCGAAACTAGTTTTTTAGGTTGTTTTTGTGCATATGCAACCGAGACTATCATCATCCATCCGAAAAGAATCCTGCGCATCTGTTCTGTTTTTTGCAAAGTTAGTACAAACGCCCTTTTTACCGCTTTCGTAATAGCCGACCCTTTATTTGGTGGTACATTTGTCTTTTAGCATTTGTGAGCAGAAATCCACATATTGTACTGATCGGCAACCCCAACAGCGGGAAAAGCTCTGTTTTCAATCATTTAACCGGACTGAGACAGAAAGTTGGCAATTTCCCAGGCGTAACTGTTGAAAAAAAATCAGGCAATTTCAGGCTTTCCGGAAAAGAAGAAGTAACTGTAACCGATTTGCCTGGAACATACAGTCTATACCCAAGGCGAAGCGACGAGTGGGTGTCATATAAACAACTCATGTCGCCTTCAAAAGAAGAATCAATAGATGTTGCAGTAGTGGTGGCAGATGCTACAGCGTTGAGAAGAAGTCTCTTGTTTGTTTCACAGGTAATTGATTTAAAAATTCCGGTGGTAGTCGCGCTGACCATGAGTGATATTGCCAAAAAAAGAGGCATCAAAATAAACACATTGGAGTTGTCGCGTGAAATGCAGGTACCGGTGGTCAGTGTGAACGCAAGATCAGGAAAGGGGATAGAAGATTTGAAGACAACCATTTCACAGTTGTTGGGAAATACTGTGGCGGCAAAAGATTTTTTTCCTGTGAGATCGCTTGCTGCAGAAGCAATCGCTGATGCGAAAGAAATTTTACCCGGATCCAGTGATTACGCTCTGGTACACCATCTCATCAACCACGAGTCATTT
This sequence comes from Bacteroidota bacterium, assembly GCA_041183265.1. Classification (GTDB taxonomy): domain Bacteria; phylum Bacteroidota; class Bacteroidia; order Chitinophagales; family Chitinophagaceae; genus Pollutibacter. The sequence continues at coordinate 2,906 of JBEGMC010000058.1, read as the reverse complement.
GATCTTTCGGAAAGCATACAAGAGAAAATTGAAAACATTGAGAGAAAGTATGATTTCAATCATACAAAGATTCAGGCGGAAGATATTCAAGAGCGGTACAAACGGATCAGACAAATCATCAAGAACACTGTTAGCGAAGACAGCATAGAAGCAAAAAAATTATTTTCAGAAAAACTGGATGCTTTCTTTTTACACAGAACCTGGGGGTCTTTGATCATGGGCGTCGTGTTGTTCTTGTTGTTTCAGAGTGTTTTTTGGGTGGCAGAGTATCCAATGAATGCCATCGAAGAAGGAATGGGAATGTTAACGGGGTATTTAAGCGGTGTGTTGCCTGCAACTTGGTATACGGACCTCTTGATCAATGGTGTGCTGGCGGGACTCGGCGGGATTTTGGTATTTGTTCCTCAAATCATGATTCTGTTTGGGTTGATTACTCTTTTGGAGGATACGGGTTATATGGCAAGGATCAGCTTTTTAACCGATCGCGTAATGAGAAGGGTGGGTTTGAATGGGAAAAGCGTAATGCCGATGGTGGGTGGGTTTGCGTGTGCGGTTCCGGCAATCATGAGCGCCAGAAACATCGAGAATAAAAAGGAGAGGTTGCTTACCATCATGGTTACACCTTTCATGAGTTGCAGTGCGCGTTTGCCGGTGTTTACCATTTTAGCGGCACTTGTTGTACCCAATGAAAAAATTTGGGGTGTACTGAGTTTACAGGGACTCGTGTTGATGGGACTCTATGTGTTTGGAGTAGTGATTGCAATGCTTGTATCTTATGTGTTGAATATTTTTATCAAGATGAAAGAAAAAAGTTTTTTCATTCTTGAGCTTCCGCTTTATAAACAACCGAGGTGGAATAATATTTTTATCACCATGGTGGAAAAAGCAAAGGTTTTTGTTTTTGATGCGGGAAAGGTGATCATGGTAATTTCATTGTTGCTCTGGGGATTGAGTTCATTTGGTCCTTCTGAAAAAAGAGCATCTATTCAAAGTGAATACGCTAAAAAAATTGAATTGGATCCTTTGCATGCCAGCGAATATGAAAATGCGCGCGCCGCTGAGTTGTTGGAGTTTTCATATGCTGGTATTTTAGGGAGGGGTATAGAGCCTGTTATTGAACCACTTGGATATGATTGGAAAATAGGAATAGCCCTGATCACCTCGTTTGCAGCCAGAGAAGTTTTTGTTGGAACAATGGCGACTTTGTACAGTGTGGGCGAAGCAGAATCTGAAACAGGAGAAACCCTTACTGCCAAAATGCGATCAGCCAGAAGAACCGATGGTTCTGAAGTGTATACAAGAGCAACGGGATTTTCTTTATTGATTTTTTATTTACTTGCGATGCAGTGTATGAGTACATTGGCTGTGGTGAAAAGAGAAACAGGTTCCTGGAAATGGCCACTCGTTCAGTTGGTATACATGACCGCCTTGGCTTATTTATTGAGTTTTATTACCTACCAGCTTTTTATCTAAGAAAGAATTTTGTGCTCTATTAATTCTTTTCTCAATTGTTCGGGAGATTGAAAATGTATCGAGACAATACCCAGCGCTTGAGCAGCTTGGATATTTCTTAAATTATCATCAATAAACAATGTTTCTGTTGGAATTAAATCAAAGCGATTGATGATGATATCATAAATCTCTTTAAATGGTTTTCTTGTTTTTTCTTCCCCTGAAACAACCCTTCCATCAAATAAATGTAAAAAATCAAATAATTCAAGCGCTCGTGGGAATGTTTCTGCACTCCAGTTGGTGAGTGCATATATGCCGTGTTTATTTTGGCTTTTGAGTGATTTGAAGATTTCTACAGTTCCTGCGATAGGCCCGTTTAACATTTCTTCCCATCTTGTATAATAGGCAAGAATCAATTCTTTGTATTCAGGGAAAGATTGAATCAATAATTCATTGGCTTCTTCGATGGATCGTCCTCCATCCTGTGCTTCATTCCAGTCTGATGTACATATATTTTCCAGGAACCATTTTCGCTGATTTTCATCCTGAATGATTTTTTTATACATGTAATCAGGATTCCAATCAATCAATACTCCACCGAGATCAAAGATGATGTTGTTGATATTCATTATAAAAGTCTCCAGCCAATTGCTTTATTAAAAGTCGTTTTAACGGTATTTAGCGCTGCATTGATGGCTTTTTCTGCAGCTATGATACCGATACCCTCAAAACTAAGGAGAATTGTTTTAAAAGATTCTTTTTGGATCGTTAAATGGAGCTTTGCTTGATCTTCTGTTATTTTTCCATTTATTTTTAAAACAGCTATTTGTTCAAGATTATGAACAATGTTTTTTAATTGAAGTTCTGCTACTGGTGCCACATGCTTCCATTCTTTTTTTAATACTTCCTTGCTGGCAGATAACATAGATGCCAGAAGCGCTTTGATATCTAAATCTTTTTTACCCATTGTTAATTGTTTTTATTTTTCAATGCAACCTGAAGTTTAAGCATGGATGCAATCGTTTGATCAAAGGCAGATTGGATTAATTCTATTTCTTCTTTGGAGGTAAATCCTTTTTTATGAAGCTGTTCCAATGATTGTATTTGAATATCAAGTGCATTGATTTGTTTTTGAACGATTTGAGATTTTTCAATTGCTTTTGTCCTGGTTTCCAGAATATGAATATCTGATTTTACATCATCATAAAAATCAATATATTTTTCATACTTACTTTCTGGAAGACCTATGTTTCTTTTCAGCTTGACAAAGAATTTGGTTGATTTTTCATAGATCACATTGATTTTATTGTTTGATACGGTATCATATTCCTGTATCAGTTTAACCTCTGCACATGAAAATAAAAAAAAGAAAAAAACGAAAACCTTTAAAAAACGAATGTTGATAATCATTGTATTAATTATAATTATACTTATTTATTTAAAAGACTTATTAC
>JBEGMC010000057.1:0-85775 GCA_041183265.1 Bacteroidota bacterium | reverse complement strand
TCTCCTACAATTACATCGTTGCCCCAAATTTTATTCAAGATTTCATTGCGAAGAAAAACACGTCCTGGTTTTGATGCCAAATAACTCAGCAATTCAAATTCTTTCTTCGCTAAATTGATGGGTTGGTCTTTGTAATAAACCACATATTCCTCTGGTTCAATTCTCAAATCACCCATTTCAATGGCCTTGGAGGCATCTTGTTTGTTGATGCGCCTGAAAAATGAATGCACTTTTGAAACCATTACTTTGGGTGAAATCGGTTTGGCGATGAAATCATCAGCACCAAATTCCAATCCCCTGACATGGGATAGCTCATCGTTCAAGGCAGTCAAAAATACGATGACCGTATCTTGAAATTCAGGTTGCGATCGAAGTTGTTTGCAAACCTCAATGCCATTTTTTTTCGGCATCATGATGTCCAAAATGATCAGATCTGGTTGCACTTCTTGGGCCATCCTGATGGCATGTTCACCGTCTTTGGCCGTGAAAACCGTATAGCCATGCAACTGTAAATTGTAGCTGATGATTTCTAAAATATCAGGCTCATCGTCAGCTATGAGAACTTTTTTCATTTCAGGTGCCATGAGAAGAATATGCTGTATAAGCAAAGTTAGTTTGGATGCTTATCAATACTCAATGATGCAAGATTAATAAATTGTTAAGCAAAATGCGAAATCCCCGTGGCAGAATGATTTAATTTCGTTGATATGCAGCTGGTCCGCTTTTGCTTGGTATTCTTACTCTTCCCATTTTTTTCGATGGCACAAGAGAGCGGTGATACAGCTTTCATAACCAAAGATATCAGAAGGGTCAAATTGCACGAGGACATTGATTTGGCGCAAACGGGACATGAAAAAAGCTTCAATGTCAGGATTGATTCATTGCAGCAATGGGTGGAGCGTGAGGACCGGTTTGACCATCGGTTGAAAATGAAATATTTGTCAGGTATCAAAGCATTGTTGGATGATCTAAACACTGGAAGGGTATCTAAAAAAAATACACATCAACTGTTGGATGCATATATTGTTTTACTTGAAGCAGACATCCGCGGTGAATCCATCGTCCAAGCCATCAAAAACAATTCATTGTCAATCAATCGCTCCCTTTTGGGTGAAAGAACTGCTTTTTACGAAAACATGGGATTGGCTGAGGCAAAAGTATACATGTATTATCAGTTCATCAGGGAACGTCCGGATCAGATTCTTCCAACCATTTCAAATTATTTGAATGAATTTTTTGTTGAAGAGGCATTGATTATTGCGGCGAAAAAGTATCCTGCTGATTTTTACAATTATGCCTCTGCCATTGAATCACCTTTGAGAAAAAGAATGCTTCAGGTGGGTGATGACATGGTTCAATTGCTTTGCAGGCTGTCGGCTGACAGTTCCGGCCGTTTGCTCTATCCATTCATCCATGCTATCATAACCAAGGAGATCAGTTACGACAGCTTAAAACAAGTTTCACAGGACGCGAAAAGATTTTTCAGCTTATTGGTCAAAACACAAATCCATTTTCAATCAGATGTGCAGTCGGGAAATCCTCCCATTGAGCACGGTGAAATATTTAAACTCTTGGAGAAGAAGGCAATAGAAATTTTCATCAATGAAATCAATGCCTTGCATGATGAGCCGGATGCGGTGAGGTTTACAATTATCGAGGGACTCACACCGGAGGAGCTTTATTATTTAATGGTTGCATCTGAGGACATTATTTATACATCCTCTTTTGTTGGAATTTTTCAAAAGATGATGAGCGCCATGAACAAACGCACATCAGATGAATTACTGACAGGCATTCATTTTGATCGATTTCGAAAATTCATCAAAATGGCAGCCGACTACAACAAGCTGGATGATTTTGTCAATGCCATGCATCCGGATCAGGCCAGACGGCTGATGAAAGATTTTGTTGCAGGATTGGAGAGGGATCCAAGTTTGGAAACCGCTGTGGATGTGGTGAACGGCTATTCAAGCATCAACAATGCCTCACTGAAAACAGCCATTGTGAAAGAAGTAGAATCGAATATCCTTTCACTCAAATTCAACAGCGACAGCGCGGGTGCGGCCCTCTATGAGACCCTGCAATTGCTTTTGAAGTCAGACGCTGACAGTGGTAATTCTTTTTCGAAACAATTTGGATTGGACCCACCTTATTTTATGATGCGAGATAAACTTTTATCCAGTGGAAGAATTGTAGAACAATTATTTTTTTACGGTGACAAAGACGGGAAGTTGTCATTTGAAAGTTTTCTAAAATATTATTCGAAGAGCAAATTCTGGAGGGTATACAGAAATGAAAAGTGGATTGAGATCAGATCGCTTCAAGGGAAACCTATTTCTTTGTTTGCCAATATTCCTTTTGATCATGCGGATGGAGAGGATCGCGATACCGATGCACAAACTGCTTTGTCACTGTTTTTACAAGAGCACGAATTGGAACCAAGTATTGTTGTTCACCGTGGGCACAGTTATCACCTGCCATCAACCATATCACAGCTGCCTCTAAGTGCCAAGGTTGTATTGTTGGGGTCTTGCGGGAGTTATCAGCATTTGAGCAAAGTGCTAGATGTTTGTCCGGATGCACAAGTCATTTCATCCAGAGAAGTGGGAAGCCTTTCGGTCAATGACCCTATCATACGAACGATCAATGAGGCCATGCGTACTGGTAAAAACCTGGATTGGATTGGCATCTGGAAAAATGTTCAGCTGCAAATGCGCATGAGCAACGCACAGCAACGATTTGAAAATTATGTTGCACCACACAAAAACCTTGGATTGATGCTTTTAAAAGCGATAGGAAAAAATAGTTGATTGTACAATGAGCAAAAACGAGAAGAAAAAAATTTTCAATGTCCAAATGCTGAAGCGCGTTTTTGTGTTTGCAAAACCCTACGCAGGAAAATTCTACTTATCAGTCGCTTTGGCATTGCTGCTCGCTGTTTTTTCTCCACTGCGTCCATTGTTGATCAACTTCACACTGAAAAAAGTCAATGGAGAGAACGAGCCGGGTGAATGGGTGATGCAGTTTCTTTTGTACATCACCATTATTCAAATTGTTTTTCTTTTTGTGGAAACAGCCACTAAATTTTTGTTTACATACATTACATCATGGCTGGGCCACAAGGTTGTGAAAGACATCCGTGTCGAGGTTTTTCGCAAGATTCTACACTTGAATCTCAGGCAGTTTGACAAGACCCCCATTGGAACGCTCACAACAAGAACCATCAATGATATTGAGGCCATCAATGATATTTTTGCGGAGGGCTTTATACCCATCATTGCAGATCTCCTTTCTGTCATTGCCATCCTGGCTGCAATGTTTTATACAGATTGGAGACTTACATTGATCTGCCTGATACCTTTTCCATTTTTGATTGTAGCAACTTATTTTTTCAAAGAAAGTGTCAACAAATCTTTTGTTGCAGTCAGAAATGCCATTGCATCCCTCAATGCATTTGTTCAGGAGCATATTTCAGGCATGCAAATCATCCAGGCATTTACAGCAGAGAAAAGAGAGATGAACAAATTTGATGCCATCAATCAGCGACACAGAAACGCCAACATCGATGCCATTTTTGCCTATTCTGTTTTTTTTCCTGTTGTAGAGATCATACTCGCAGTATCCATGGGATTGCTTGTTTGGTTTGCTGCAAAAGATGCTCTGCATTTGGATGCAAGACAGGCCACAGCCATCAGTGGAAATATTGTTGCTTTTGCACTCCTCCTGAACATGCTCTTTCGCCCCCTGCGCGTCATTGCTGATAAATTCAATGTGCTGCAGATGGGCATGGTGGCTGCAGAGCGCGTTATGGTGGTATTGGACAATCAAGATGTTTTGGAAGATACGCCTGGAGCTGTGGATCATAAGATCGCGGGAAAAATTGAGTTCAGGCATGTTGCATTTTCATATCAGGAGGGGATTCCTGTTCTAAAGGATGTAAATTTTTTGGTGGAAGCAGGAGAAACATTGGCCATCGTCGGACATACCGGCAGCGGGAAATCGACCATCATTCAACTGATCAGTCGTTTATACCAGCACCAGGAGGGAGAGATATCCATTGATGGACGTTCCATAGAGCAATTCACCCTCCAATCACTCCGCTCACAGATTGCTGTCGTATTGCAGGATGTTTTCCTTTTTTCAGGGTCCATCTTTGACAACCTCACCCTCAGGGATCCATCCATTCCTCCATCGAAGGTGGTCGAGGCTGCAAAAATGATCGGAATCCACGATTTCATAGAGAGCCTTCCCGGAGGATACGACTACAACGTTCAGGAGAGGGGTGCGACCCTTTCAACCGGTCAACGACAGCTGCTTTCTTTCCTCAGGGCACTGCTTTTCAATCCTGCTATTTTGATATTGGATGAGGCAACTTCTTCGGTTGATTCCAATACAGAGGTCCTGATACAGCAAGCCATCGATGTATTGACGAAGGGGAGGACTTCCATCGTCATTGCGCACAGGCTTTCCACCATTCGTAAAGCACACAAAATCATTGTTCTAGAGGGCGGATGTCTCATTGAAGAGGGGACACACGAAACCCTCCTTGCGAAACAGGGTTCCTATGCCAAAATGATTGACGCGCAGCTGAAAAAAGATGGGGATTAGTTTTCCAGCTGAAATCACGTTAATTAGACGCCAGATAGTATCTTTGCGAAAAATTTAGAGGCATTTATGCAGGAAAATTGGCTAAAATCGTTGCTGGTGGCTGTTTTGGGGCTGTTTTCTATGTCATTGTCCATGACCGCCCAGGCAAATGATCATGGAGCTGAAGAAAAGCTTGATCCAGCCAAACTGATCATGGAACACATCCAAGATGCACATGACTTCCATTTTTTCACCCTCCAGAAAAAAGATGGCTCAGAGTTTCATGCCACTGTTCCTCTTCCTGTGATTATCTATTCCAATACCAAGGGTCTTTCTGTCTTTTCATCCTCACAGTTTCATCATGGGCATGCATCCTACAATGGCTATCGTTTGGAAGAAGGCAAGATCCATGCAGAAGATCCCAATGAGCAGATCATAGATTTGTCCATCACGAAAAACGTGGTACAAATGCTGATTGCCCTCACCATCCTTGTTGTGCTGATGATAGGTATAGCCAACAAATACAAAAAAGGTCAGGGCGTTCATACGGCACCCAAGGGATGGCAAAATGCCATCGAACCTGTTATCACTTTTGTGAGAGACGAAGTTGCAAAGCCCAATCTAGCTGGCAAGTACCAAAAATATTTACCCTATCTGCTGACGGTTTTCTTTTTCATACTCATCAACAACCTCTTTGGACTCTTGCCTGGATCTGCGAACGTAACTGGTAACATTGCATTTACGATCGTGTTGGGGGTCATTTCATTCTTTGTTATACTCTTCAGTACCAACAAACATTTTTGGGGACATATTTTCTGGTACCCAGGTGTTCCCGTAGTTGTCAGATTGCTCATCATGCTTCCAGTAGAATTGCTTGGAGTTTTTACAAAACCCTTCGCATTGATCGTGCGTCTTTTTGCAAACATGGTCGCTGGTCACATCATCATTTTGAGCTTTATTACATTGATATTCATTTTCGGATCGATGAATGCCATCGCCGGCTGGGGATTTTCTCCACTGTCTGTGCTGTTTGCAGTTTTCATTTATCTGATTGAAATAATGGTTGCGTTTATTCAAGCCTTCATTTTCACGAACCTGACTGCTGTATTCATCGGACAGGCTTTTGAAGGAGGTCATCATGAAGAGGCGCATCACTGATTTTTATTCATTCATAAAAACAAGTATCATGAGTCTTATGAACATTCTGCTCGACGTTAGCGTTTCTCACTTAGGTGGTGCTATCGGAGCTGGACTAGCGGCGATTGGTGCCGGAATCGGTATCGGTCAAATTGGTAAAGGTGCAGTAGATGCTATTGCCCGTCAGCCAGAAGCCTCTAATGACATTCGTGCAAATATGATCTTGACTGCCGCTTTCGTGGAGGGTGTTGCCCTCTTCGCGGTTATCGCAGGATTGTTGGCTGTTTTGAAAGCCTAACATTGCACCAAAAAACAACTGTATCCAAAGCACAGGGCGGAGGATACAGTTTACTTTAAAAAAAGTTAATCAAGCAATATGGATCTTTTATTACCCGGTTTAGGTTTACTGTTTTGGACTTTGCTTGCCTTTGGCTTGGTCTTTTTTCTGCTCAGAAAGTATGCCTGGAAGATCATCGTTGATTCATTGAATGAGCGTGAAAAAGGCATCGCTGATTCATTGGATGCTGCCAAAAAAGTGAAGGCAGAAATGACCCAGCTGAAAAGTGAAAATGAAGCGCTGATGGTCCAAGCACGTGAAGAAAGAGCATTGATGTTGAAAGAAGCAAAGGAAACAAGAGACAAGCTCATCAACGACGCCAAGGAACAAGCGAAAGCAGAAGCATCCAAAATACTTTCAGATGCGAATGCCGCTATACATTCACAAAAAATGGCCGCACTGACCGACATCAAAAATCAGATCGGAAACATGGTGATTGAGGTTTCTGAAAAAGTCATCCGCAAGCAACTCGATAACAAAGCTGAACAGGAAAAGTATATTCAGCAAATGGCAGGTGAATTAAATCAATTTGGAAAATAAAGGGTATGCGTCAAACCAAAGTAGCTCAACGTTACGCGAAAGCGATTTTTGATTTGGCAGTAGAAACTTCCAAATTAGAAGAGGTGAAACAAGATTTTGATTTGATCCAATCTGTTCAAAGCAAAGATCTTCATCTGATGTTGATGTCACCTGTTGTCAAAGCCGAAAAAAAAATTGCCATATTTGAAGCAGTTTTTTCCAAACATATTCAACCACTAACTCAGTCTTTTTTCAAGCTTATCTTTTCCAAGGGAAGATCAGTGGCCATCCAAGACATCATCTCTGCATTCATTGAGAAATACAGGTTGCAAAAAGGTATTCAACTGGTCGAGCTCACAACTGCAGTGGAGGTTTCAAATGAAATCAAAGGTACCATCTCCGCTGTGCTTAAGGAAAATAAGCTCTTGAAAGGAAAGTCTATTGAGATGAGATCCAAAGTAGATGCTTCCATCATTGGCGGCTTGATTGTTCAGATCGATGATCAATTGTTTGATGCAAGCATCAGGCATGATCTACAGGCCATCAAAAAGCAGTTCATAGAAAACATGTACATCAGTAAAATATAATCACAGCATTTAAACTCAAAGCAATGATAGAGATTAAACCCGACGAAATATCAGCCATCCTCCGCCAACAGTTAAGCAATTTCAATTCCTCGGCAGACCTGGAAGAGGTAGGTTCAGTACTGCAGGTTGGTGACGGAATCGCACGTATTTATGGATTGAACAATGTACAATCCGGTGAGTTGGTTGAATTTGAAAATGGTGTCAGAGCCATTGCATTGAACCTTGAAGAGGACAATGTAGGTGTGGTTTTGATGGGAGAGGGTCTGGACATCAAAGAAGGATCAAAAGTAAAACGTACAGGCAAAATCGCATCCATCAAAGCAGGAATGGGATTGGTTGGACGTGTGATCAATACACTTGGAGAACCGATTGATGGGAAGGGTCCTGTGAAGGGTGATTTATATGAAATGCCTCTTGAGCGCAAGGCACCGGGTGTAATTTTCCGTGAACCTGTGAAGGAACCGCTTCAAACAGGTATCAAGGCGATCGATGCCATGATTCCAGTTGGACGCGGACAAAGGGAATTGATCATCGGCGATCGCCAGACAGGTAAAACTGCGATTGCAATCGATACCATCATCAATCAAAAAGAATTTTACAAGGCAGGCAAACCTGTTTATTGTATCTATGTGGCAGTTGGACAAAAAGCTTCAACCATCGCTGCGGTGATGAAGACGCTGGAGGACAATGGTGCGATGGATTATACCATCATCGTTGCGGCTTCCGCTGCAGAACCAGCACCACTTCAATTCTACGCTCCTTTTGCCGGTGCTGCCATCGGTGAATTCCTCCGTGATACAGGAAATGCTGCATTGATCGTTTATGATGATCTTTCTAAGCAAGCAGTTGCATACCGTGAAGTTTCATTGTTGCTTCGTCGTCCACCCGGCCGTGAAGCATATCCAGGTGACGTATTCTATTTGCACAGCCGTTTGCTGGAAAGAGCTGCAAAGGTGATCAGCAAGGATGATGTTGCCAAGAAAATGAATGACCTGCCTGACTCCATCAAACATTTGGTGAAAGGTGGTGGATCACTGACTGCACTCCCAATCATTGAAACACAAGCGGGTGACGTATCAGCATACATTCCTACGAATGTAATTTCCATTACCGATGGACAGATTTTCCTTGAATCCAATCTCTTCAATGCCGGTATTCGTCCAGCGATCAACGTAGGTATCTCAGTGAGCCGTGTGGGTGGTAATGCACAGATCAAATCAATGAAGAAGGTAGCAGGTACCCTGAAACTGGATCAGGCGCTTTACCGCGAAATGGAGGCATTCTCCAAGTTTGGTGGTGATTTGGATGCTGCAACAAAATCAGTATTGGACAAAGGTGCACGCAACGTTGAAATCCTAAAACAAGGGCAGTACCAGCCTGCTTCAGTTGAAAAACAGGTTGCCATCATTTATCTCGGTACCCAAGGACTCCTCAGAGAGGTTCCTGTCAAATCTGTAAAGGATTTTGAAGAACAATTCCTGATGGAAATGGAAACCAAACATGCAGATATCCTTGCGGAATTCAAAAAAGGAAACCTTCCAGAGGACGGCATCAAAAAAATGACCGAACTGGCCAAAACCATCATGGCACAATACAAATAAATATACACATCCCATATTCAAAGGCCTGGTTTTACCAGGCCTTTTTTGTTTTGCACAGATCTGTCAAAATATTTACATTCATCAGGTAAAACCTGCATATGAAAAAAATAATCTCCTTTTCCATCGCTGCTTTCATCACGTTGAATCTTTTTGCAGCTGTTCGTTTGCCATCCATCATTTCATCTCACATGGTCCTGCAACAAAAGACAAAGGTCAAGTTATGGGGCTGGTCTGCTCCTGCAGAAAAAATCAGGATCCAGGTTGGTTGGGATACAACGACGTACGAAGCAACAGCGTCCAGGGGGGCAAGATGGGTGGCAGAAATAAAGACACCCGCTGCAGGTGGTCCGTATACCATAAAGATCAAGGCGAGCAATGAAATCATATTGGAAGATGTACTGATTGGTGAGGTTTGGGTTTGCGGCGGACAAAGCAATATGGAATGGAGTGCAGATCAGGGTCTGAAACAATCCAAGGAAGAGTCGCCCAATGCAACCAACAAACAGATTCGTTTTTTTTATGTTCCGAAATCAACCTCTGCAACACCACAGGATGATGTACAGGCAAAATGGGTTGTATGCAATCCGGAGGATATGCTGCATTTCAGTGCGATTGGATATTTTTTTGGCAAGCAAATCAATGGAACAACTGGTTATCCTGTTGGATTGATCAACAGCAACTGGGGTGGAACACCAGCCGAGGTATGGACACCATCTGAGATTGTGCAGCATGACCCTGACTTGCGATTGGCAGCTGAGAAACTGAATCCAAGTCAGTGGTGGCCGCATATAAGAGGAGAAGCATACAATGCGATGATTCACCCACTTGCGAATTTTGAAATAGCAGGAGCCATTTGGTACCAGGGGGAAAGCAATGTAGGGACCCATTATGCTTATCAACGCCTCTTCACCAACATGATTGATGGTTGGAGAAAAGCTTGGAATAAAAATTTCCCCTTTTATTTTGTTCAGATTGCTCCCTATGCCTATGGCGACAATCACATCAATGGCGCATTGTTGAGAGAGGCACAAACAAAGTCAGCCTCTTTTCCCAAAACAGGCATGGTTGTGGTAAGTGACCTGGTTGACAATGTAAAGGATATTCATCCAACCTTGAAAAAAGAGGTGGCTGCACGATTGGCCAACTATGCACTTGCAGAAACTTATCAGATCAGTGGACTTTACTATAAGAGTCCACAATACGCATCGCACTCAATTGAAAAAAATAAAATCAGAATACAGTTTGACAATGTGCCAACTGCATTAATGTCGAAGGGAGGTGAGCCAACAGACTTTTACATAGCAGGAGCCGATGGAGTTTATGTACCAGCAAAGGCAGTGATCGAGGGCAAATCCATTGTCGTATTCAACCGCAATGTGAAAGAACCTGTTGACGTCAGGTTTGGATTTACCAATACAGCAATGCCCAACTTGTTTTCAGCAGAAGGGTTGCCGGTTAATCTGTTCAGGACGGATAAATAAAACTGTCAACTTTAACAGTTGACAGTTGATAAAATATTAGTAGAACTTGGTTACTCCTGGCACAGCAACTTTGTACCTGCCGTTTTCATCAGGCAATGTTTTTGGCATCGCATCCCATGCATATTTCTCAGGCTGCAGATTGAGTCCGCTGTTCAGCGCCTTGTCCCACTCAACAACCTGGCCACTGTAGGTTGCCATTCTTCCCAGAATAGAAGTCATGGTACTTTTTGCTCCATTCTCTGCATCTGCGAATTTGTATTCACCTTTTGCAATGGCTGCAAACAGTTCTACGTGTTCATTTTGATAGGGGTCGTTCTCCTGCTTTCTGTCAAATTGATACAAGACTGTTCCTTTGTGATCCCTGATATTGGCAGCTCCGCAGAAAATTTTTCCTTTGGTTCCGATGATCAACTCATCCACTTTGGCGGATGTTTTTGGAATATGCCTGCATTGTGAATTCAGGATGGAACCGTCTGCATAATGAAACTCCACAAAGTGATGATCAAAAATCTCACCGTGATCCTTGCCTTTTCTGACTTCTCTTCCACCAAATCCCTGTGCCTTGATTGGATAAGCTCCTTTGAACCAATTGATGACATCAATATTATGGATGTGTTGCTCAGTGATATGATCACCGCAGAGCCAGTTGAAGTAATACCAATTGCGCATTTGGTACTCCATTTCAGTTTGCTCCGGTTTTCTGGGATTGACCCATACTCCATCGTTGTTCCACCAAGCCTGTGCAGAAGTAATGTCGCCAATCAGGTCTTTTCTTTTGTATAGTTCTCTGTATGAATTTTGATAATGTCGCTGCAGTCCCACAACCACATTTAATTTTTTTGTTTTTGCTACAGCTGCAGCAGCCAATACTTTTTTGACACCCTCTGGATCAGTGGCAACGGGCTTTTCCATGAAAATATGCTTGCCCTGATTGACTGCCTCTTCAAAATGTATGGGCCTGAAACCGGGAGGTGTAGCCAGGATGACAACATCCGCCAAAGGGATGGCTTTCAGATAAGCATCGAATCCAACAAACTTTCTGTCTTCTGGTACATCCACCATTGTTTTTACCGATCCTTTGGTTCCTGCATCAGAGAGATCTTCAGAGGTAATATTTTTATAGCAACTGTCAAGGCGATCTCTGAATGCATCTGCCATGGCAACCAATTTAACATTTTGCTTGCTTTGCAAAGCCTGCAGGGCTGCACCTGTTCCTCTTCCTCCGCAACCGATCAATGCTATTTTGATTACATCGTCCGCTCCTGAAAAATAATTGGCTTGGGACATCATGGGAGCTGCAATGATTCCGGTTGAAAGGAGTCCACCTTGTTTTACAAATGTGCGGCGTCCTTTGTGGTTTGGCATGTTTTTGTACATCGTTGAATATTTAATCGTTAGTTACCCAGATACAATTTATACAATTTTTCGGCTTCTTCCTGCGTGGGCTGGTTGGCCGGACAAACAATTCTGAATCCAACGAACATCCCATCGGTAAGCCACCACCTGCTCTTGGGAAGTTGTGGATCTCTTTTGTTCCAGCTGGTTTCGGAAAATTGCCTGCTGAATGATCTTAATTTTTTCGCATCATCGAGATAGGATCCACCTCGTATGCTTCTGGGATACCTCGAAACGGGAAGAACGATTTTGTCTTTTTCATTGTTCACTGTTTTTTTGAGATATTCCTGATCGTATTGATCCATTGTCCACTCAGCCACATTTCCCAGCATGTCATAGAGTCCCCAGGGATTGGGTTTTTTCGTTCCGACTTTCTGGTATTTTTCCTGGCTGTTCAATGTATACCATGCGTATTGGCCAAGTTTTTCGGTACCATCTCCAAAAAAATATGACGTCTGTGTGCCAGCTCTGCACGCATACTCCCATTCTGCCTCAGTAGGCAATCGAAAAAATTTGCCTGTTTTGTGATACAACCATCTGCAAAACATCAATGCCGCATCCACACTCATGCTATTGGCAGGATAGCCACCTTCTTTTCCCATGTTCCAGCTGAGGTCAATGTACTGCGGTGTAGGTCTGGTGATGGCATCTGCTTTTGATCCCTGTGATGTTTCTTCATCCTTGAAAAAAACATCAAATTGGTCATGGGTGATTTCAAATGCACCAATGGAAAATGGGGAGACCTGCACTTGTCGCGCTGGCTTTTCATGCGGGTTCAAGGATGTATTGCTGCCCATGGTAAAGGATCCTCCCTGCAGTCCAATCATTTTGATGGATTGATTGGATCCGGGTATCAATATTTCTTCCTTGGAAACAGGTTGGGCAAAAATGATGCTGTAGGGAAACAATAAAAAGAGCAAAGGAATTAATTTCTTCACCATGGATGATTTGGTGCAATTTTAAGTAAATTGTTCTAAGTAATTTGATTCAACATAAAATTATCTCTTATGGAAAGAAGAGGGTTCATCAGAAATTCATCATTGGCTGGCATGGGATTGCTTTCAGGTAAATCCCTTTATTCTCAAAACAATCTTCCAGCTGCCAAGCCTTTTAACTTGAGTTATGCATTTCATGATGGAATGTTTGCCAATCATGCCGGCAAGGATTTCATTGATCAAATAAAATTTGCACATGATCAGGGATTCAATGCTATTGAAGACAATGGAATGATGTCGAGGACACCTGAAATGCAATCCAAGATTGGTGAAACTTTGGAGAAACTTGGTATGCGCATGGGCGTATTTGTGATTACCTCAGAGAACTGGCATTGGAAAATGAGCCTCGCGACGGGTAAACAGGAATTCAAGGATCTCATTGTGAAAGATTGTCACAAGGCAGTGGAAGTGGCGAAGAGATGCAATGCAAAATGGGCTACCGTTGTGCCGGGAAATTATGACCGTTCATTGCCATATGATCTGCAAATGGCCAATGTGATCGAAGGATTGAGGCTGGGGACGGAAGTGTTGGAAAAAGCTGGACTGGTCATGGTGCTTGAACCATTGAGTGACAACCCGGATTTATTTTTGCGTTACTCCGCACAAACATTCATGGTATGCAAAGCTGTCAACAGTCCCTCTTGCAAAATACTTTTTGACATGTATCATATGCAGAGAAATGAAGGCAACATCATCGCAAACATGGACAAGTGTTGGAGTGAAATCGGATACATGCAGATCGGTGACAATCCCGGAAGAAATGAACCAACAACCGGTGAAATGAATTATAAGAATATATTCAAGCATATATACAACAAAGGTTTCAAGGGAATACTTGGTATGGAGCACGGTAATGCCGTGAAAGGAAAAGAAGGTGAAATTGCCTTGATAAAGGCATACAGAGAATCAGATGATTTTCTCTAGAATCTGAATCCCAGTGAGATGCCTGCTCTGATGCCTGCCCAGGGCCCATCAAGATTCAACTTTAATGAATTAGTTGTTATTTCAGAAGTAAGAGTAGTCATGGGTATGTCTAAGTTGTTTACTGCATCTTTTATTGCATTCTGTTCTGCAGTGCTCAAGGAAAAAGAGCTTAAGCCCAATAATGAGCCGTTTCCTGAACCATAGTGGGGGCCGATGATCTGCCAGTCAAGTACAATACTTTTTCCAAGAAACCATTGTGCTCCCATCATCAGTCCATATGTTGTTGATTTTACATCACCTGATAAGCTTATGTTATCCGTCACTCCATTGACTGGTGTAAATTCAATTTTTATTCCTTCTCCATGAAAATTGGCAAATCGAATAAAAGGAGCGAAATAGAATCCTCTGCCATACCCTTTTTTGCCAGGATACCATCTTAATTCAGGAGTAATGGCGCTACTTGAAACAAGAAGTTGATCAATTGTCTTTTGTGCTCCTGCGTCCCCATTTGCAATTTTTACAATGTCATTTTTAAATGGAATGTTTCCCAACGGCATGTATCTGTAGCTGACAGCAATGGAGATTTTTTTACCTAAAATACGTTCCAGCTGTCCATTATAGTTGCTAAGGGGCAGGGAAGTGAGATTGACTTTTATCAGATTTTTTTTAGGGGTCGAAATGTTTTTTTCTTGGGCTTGCAAGGAGACAAGAGACAACAGTATAAATGCCGTTATGAGCGTTGTTTTTGCAATCCGTTTCATGGTATCCTTTCAATGAATATAATGAAAAAATACTATTCGTCAATTTTTTCATCTACTGCATTGGCAACAACATGTGCTGAAATCTTTTTCAACGGATTTTTTCTCAATTCCTGATAATTGTTGCGTGTATTGAAGACGTCCATTGCAGAAAAAACGGCAGCCCTGAAGGAAGATTCATCGGCCTGGTTTTTCCCGGCAATATCAAATGCTGTACCATGATCAGGCGAAGTTCTGATCACTTGCAGTCCGGCTGTAAAATTTGTACCCTCACCAATGGCAAGCGATTTGAATGGAATCAGTCCCTGGTCGTGGTACATGGCCAATATGGCATCGAATTTTTCATGATTTCCTCTTGCAAAAAATGCATCTGCGCTGTAAGGTCCCATCACCACGCAATCATTTTTCTTGGATTCAAGTATCGCGGGACGAATGATTTCTTTTTCTTCCCTGCCTACAAGTCCTTCGTCACCTGCATGCGGATTGAGTCCAAGTACTGCAATGCGCGGACGTTCTACTCCAAAATCTTTGATGAGGCTGTTTTTCAACAAATTGATTTTCTTGATGATTTGCTCCTTGTTGATGTTTTTTGCAACATCCATGATGGCCAAATGCTCTGTGAGCAAACCTACTCTCATGTTGTCTGCAATCATCAGCATCAGTACGTCATCTGCTTTGAATGCTTCTTTGAGAAATGGTGTATGGCCTGTAAAACTAAACGCACTGCTTTGCATGGTATACTTATTCAATGGGGCAGTGACCAGTGCATCGATTGATTTTTCTTTCAGGGCTTTCACGGCAGCCTGCAAGGATAGAACACCATATTTTCCACCAGTCTCCGTCATTTGTCCTGGTTGGATGTCAACATCCTCTTCCCAAACGGTAAAAATGTTGACTTGCTTGGGATTGATTTTGGAAATTTCTTTGATGCTGACGTAATTCAAATTAATTTCTGGAATGGATTTTTTATAAAAATTGATCACCTTGTTGGACGCGAAAATGACAGGTGTACACAATTCCAATATTCTGTTGTCTGAAAATGTTTTGATGATAATCTCTATGCCAATGCCATTTAAATCACCCACTGAAATCCCGATCACTGGCCTGTTTTGTTCGCTCATATATGGAGTTTAGCTTGAAGCGACAAAGGTAGGGATAATGGCTAATCTTTATCGTAATTTTACACCGGCATGCTTACACTTAAAAAATCACTCGGTCAGCATTTTTTAAAGGATGAAACCATTTCTGTTCGTATTGTGGACGAGCTGAAACGCCACCCTTTCAAGCAGTTGCTGGAAGTGGGACCTGGGGGAGGTGCCCTCACCAAGTACCTGCTGGAAATTCCGGACATTGATTTGAAATTGGTTGAGATTGACCAAGAAAAAATTGCTTTTCTTTCAACGGCATTTCCAAAGTTGAAACCACACATTGTGGAAGGAAGCATCCTTGATGTAGCTTGTCCGTTTGAAGGTAAGTTTACCATGATTGGAAATTTTCCCTATAACATCTCAACCCAAATTGTTTTCAAGGTAATTGAATGGCGTGAACAGGTCGAATTCATGGTGGGCATGTTTCAAAAGGAGGTTGCCGAAAGAATTTGTGCAAAGCCAGGAACAAAAGATTACGGCATCATCAGTGTTATTGCACAGGCCTATTTCAAAACGAGCTATCTTTTTGATGTAGATGAAACTGCTTTCAATCCCCCTCCCAAAGTGAAGAGCGGTGTCATATCACTGGAGTATGTCGGAAATCCTTATCAGATTGACAATCACCGTAAATTTTCGGCCCTGGTAAAAACCGCGTTTTCTCAACGCAGAAAACAATTACGCAATCCATTGAAAGGCTTTTTTGATAAAACCATGTTAACCGATGAAATATTTACCAAAAGGGCTGAGCAACTTTCAGTAGAAGATTTTGTTCATTTGTTAAAATCAATGAAGTGAGAAAAGTACTGATCACAGCATTTGCTCATCCTTTGCTTCGTGCATCACTCATCGAAAGGGGGTATGAAGTAGATGTACAGGAAAAAATCAATGATCAGCAGTTGATGAACATGGTTCATCAATATGAGGGACTGGTTATCACCACGCGTTTGACAATCGATCGTGAAATCCTGGATCGTGCAACTCAATTGAAATGGATTGGAAGGTTGGGAAGTGGAATGGAAATTGTTGATGTTGCATATGCCCAAGAAAAAGGAATCAAGTGCTTCAGCAGTCCGGAAGGAAACAGAAATGCAGTAGCCGAACACTGTCTGGGTACATTGCTTTCGCTGATGCACCATATAAACAAGTCACATCTTGAAGTGAAGGAGGGTAAGTGGATAAGAGATGCAAACAGGGGAGTTGAGCTGACAGGGAAAACTGTGGGCATCATTGGATTTGGAAATACGGGTGCTGCTTTTGCCAAATTATTATCATCCTTTGATGTGAGGATATTGGCACATGATAAATACAAACAAGGATTTGAGAAAAGCCATATCAGGGAAGCTTCGCTGGAACAGGTGCTGACTGACTCAGATATTATCAGTCTTCACCTGCCCTTGACAGACGAAACCACCTATTATGCTGATCATGCTTTTTTTGCCGCTCTCCAACGCAAACCATTTTTTTTGAATGCCTCCAGAGGTAAAGTCGTTGAAACAGCGGCTCTGATCGAGGCAATCGACAAGGGATGGATTGCTGCTGCAGGGTTGGATGTCCTTGAAAATGAGAATCTTGCTTCATATACC
The DNA here is from genome assembly GCA_041183265.1 of Bacteroidota bacterium. Classification (GTDB taxonomy): domain Bacteria; phylum Bacteroidota; class Bacteroidia; order Chitinophagales; family Chitinophagaceae; genus Pollutibacter. The sequence continues at coordinate 68,723 of JBEGMC010000057.1, read as the reverse complement.
GAAGAAGAAAGTACAGCGCTCAACCACTTGCTGAACAGGGAAAATGTAATCATTACCCCACACATTGCAGGATACAGCCATGAAGCACTTCTGAAAATGGCTGAAACAGTCATCCAAAAACTGGATAGCCTTTTTGAAAATTGATTTTCTGGAATTTATGTAACTTTGCATTACAGCAACGCCCCAGTTTATTCTGAGGCGTTGCTATTTTTTTCAAACCCAAGCTAAATGTGATACTATGAGCGTAATGTATGTTACCAAGGAAACACTGGAGCAAATGAAGGCTGAACTTCATAAGATGAAGACAGTTGAGAGGCCCGCTGCTTCTAGAGCAATTGCGGAAGCAAGGGAGAAGGGTGATCTCAAGGAGAATGCAGAGTACGATGCTGCAAAAGAAGCACAGGGGCTCCTCGAAGCAAGAATTTCAAGAATGGAGACCGAATTGGCCAATGCACGCATCCTTGATGCATCTGAAATTGATACTTCCAAGGTTTCCATATTAACCAAGGTCACCATCACCAACAAGGCCACCAAGAAATCAATGACCTATCAAATTGTTTCGGAAAAAGAAGCGGATTTGAAACTCCAAAAAATATCAGTTACTTCCCCCATTGGCAAGGGACTCCTGGGGAAGAAAGTTGGAGATGATGCTGAAATTCAAGCACCCAATGGTAAAATTGTATTTCATATCGATCACATAACGATATAGATATGGCAAGTATTTTCAGCAAAATCATCAATGGAGAAATTCCTTCGTATAAAATTGCGGAAAACGATTTGTTTTATGCATTCCTGGATGTGTTTCCACTTGTACCCGGACACACATTGGTTGTGCCCAAAAAAGAAACAGATTATATTTTTGATTTGAGCAAAGAAGAACTTGATTCAATCTTGTCTTTCTCAAGACCCATTGCGAAAGCCATCGAAAAGGCTTTTCCCTGTAAACGTTGTGGTATAGCAGTCATTGGATTGGAAGTGCCCCATGCACATGTGCATCTGGTACCGATTCAGACTGCGGATGATTTGAATTTTACAAGGGATAAATTAAAACCAACACAGGAAGCATTGCAGCAAGCTCAAGCTGCCATACTTGCACATTTGTCCTGATTATTTTTTCACCACCCTTTCAGGATGTTGCTGAATGAAACTGCTCCAGCTGGAGCTTTGTTTTTTAGTAGACTTCCTTTTTGAACTTGCCTTTGGGATGACAATGGACTGGTCGTTGAATTGATGGCAAATCGCTACCGCCAATGCATCAGAGGCATCAAAATACCGAATGGTTTGTTTGAGTTGCATGATATTGTTCAACATCTTCCAAATCTGCTCCTTGGTTGCATTTCCGTTGCCAGTGATGGCTTGTTTGACTTTTTTCGGAGAGTATTCTGCAACTGCAACCTTGTTGGACATGGCCACAGCGATCGCAACACCCTGGGCCCTTCCAAGTTTGAGCATGCTTTGAACATTTTTCCCAAAAAAGGGTGCTTCAATCGCCATGGCATCAGGATGGTACTTATCTATCAGGGATTGAATCGTTTCGTTGATCATGCCCAGTCGCACGAACATATCCTTTTTCCCATTCAGCTTGACAACGTCCATTTCCAGCATGCTGATTTTACTTCCATGGACTTCAATGATGCTGAATCCCATGATGACAGTTCCCGGGTCGATTCCTAAAATAATTTTACTTTTCAATTTCAAGTGTATATTGTTGTCGCGTGAGCCTGAACAAAAATATCAAATTAATCATCAACTATGTGGTAGGACCAACATTGCTCATCCTCATATCCTATCATTTATACCATGAATTTTCAAGCAGTCCCCAACTCTCATTTGATCGAGATGCTATTCAGTACAATATCAGGAGGAATGGACTGATATTTCCAGTTGTTTCCCTCGTATTGATGTTTATGCAATGGACAATCGAGGCATTGAAGTGGAGGATCATCTTCAAAACTGTTCATTTTCAGATGAAATGGGCTACCTCTTTGAAAATGATTTTTGCGGGATCCTCTTTTTCATTCGTCACACCCAATCGAATGGGTGAATTCATTGGAAGGGTAGTGTATTTGCCATCTGAAATGAAAGGCATCGGTACTGCATTTACCGTATACAATAGCGTTGTGCAGATATCGGTTTATTGTTTTTTTGCCTCTATCGCTTTCTATTTTTATGATGTTTCATTGTTTTCAGAAAAACTGTCAACATCTATTGCTGGATGGATTGATATGCTGAAAATGTTTACTGCCTTGATCGCTCTTGCATGCATTGTGTTTTTTTTCTTCCAAAAACGCTTATTCACTTTTTTATACAATGCTCGAATTTTCAAGAAGTTTACAAATATCTGGAGAGATTGCATGCAATTAAGTCACGGTACATCTGTTGGTATGTTGGGATTGACAATGTTGAAAACCATGATGGTTGTTCTCCAGTATTGGCTCGTTTTTTCATGGCTGGGAGTAGAGATTTCTTTTATTTCAACCTTTGCTGCTGTATCATTGATGATGTTTGGACTGGTTGTGTTCCCCACCATTTCATTTATTGAAATTGGATTGAGATGGGAGTTCTCATATTTGCTCTTTTCTGTTTACACTTCAAATTTGTTGGGAATCACCATTGGTGCCAGCATTATATGGTTGCTCAACATTGTATTCCCTGCTATCATTGGTGCTTTTTGGTTGATTTTTAGGCCTATTCACAGGCATGATCCATAAACATTTTATCATGTATCCTGTATTTCTTTTGGTGAATTGCCTCTCAACAGAACTATCTTTGCACCATGAACTTTGTCAGAAAATCTTCTCTTATCATTTGCTTCGTGCTGCTGTCCGTAAGATTGACGGCTGACAATGATTTTTGCGGGGTTCAAAATATTTCATTTACCGGGAATGAGCAGGTTAACTTCAAGATCTTCTATAATGTAATTGGATTGTATGTGGATGCTGGGAATGCATCATTCACTGTCAGCAATGCCAAAATAAACAGCAGGCCGGTTTATCATATTGTTGGACTCGGAACTTCCAATCCCTCTTACGATTGGATATTCAGGGTGAGGGACAAGTATGAATCCTACGTGGATACCGCAACCCTGAAGCCTTATCGTTTTGTGCGACACGTGGAGGAGGGGAGTTTTAGAAAAGATGAGTTGGTCAACTTCAATCATGAGGAAAAAAAAGCGACCACACAAAAAGGCAGCTTCAATGTACCTGCATGCATACAGGATGTATTGAGTGCAGTTTATTATGCACGCAACATTGATTTTTCAAAACGTACCATCGGGGAGAAAATACCATTCAGCATGTTCATTGATGATGCAGTACACAATCTTTACATACGTTACCTTGGAAAAGAGGTAATCAAAACCAAATACGGCATTTTCAATGCCATCAAATTCAAGCCCATGTTGATCGGAGGAACTGTTTTCAAGGGAGGGGAGCTCATGACTGTTTGGGTATCAGATGATGGCAATCACCTGCCTTTGCGCATCGAAAGCCCCATCAGTGTTGGCAGCGTAAAAGTGGACATGGTCAAGTTCAAAAATCTGAGGTTTCCATTTGATGCGCTGATCACATGGAGATGATCAAAGATCACACAATCGATAAACATTGCCTTTCGAAAACCCTTTTTCTGTTTGAACGACAGTACAGCATTCAACATTCGCGTCGTGTTCAAAAAAGAGGATATACCCATTCGATACAGCCTCTTGGAGAAAAGCCTCTTTTTCAATGAGTGTGGTCATAGGAAACATATCATAGCCCATGACATAGGGCAGCGGAATATGTGCTGCAGTGGGTATGAGATCTGCCATGTAAACAAGCCTGTGGTTGTTGTATTGGATTATTGGAAGCGCCATGCTTCTGGTATGGCCGTTGGCAAAAAGAATTTCAATATGCTCTGAGTAATGGGTCCGTTGTTGTTGCTGTTCTTCAATGAATCTGATCACGCCATGTTGTTGCAGTGGCAGTATATTTTCTTTCAAAAAAGATGCTTTTTCTCTGGCATTCGGTTGCACAGCCCACTCCCAGTGTGCCTTGGAGGTCCAATAGGTTGCATTTGGGAAGGTAGGCTCCATGGATCTGTTGACTGCGCCACCGCAATGATCAAAATGCAAATGGGTTAACAATACATCTGTAATATCTTCTTTCTCGAAACCATTTTCTTTCAGTGAATTCAAGAGATTGTTACCAGAGGGATGGTAATGCCCAAAAAATTTATCAGATTGTTTATCCCCCATTCCTGTATCGATGAGTATTTTTTTATCACCATCAACGATCAGCAGACATCTCATGGCAAAAGTGCAAAGATTATTTTCATCAGCGGAAATCAACTTCTGCCAGAGCAGTTTGGGTACTACCCCAAACATTGCGCCACCATCCAGTTTGAAAGATCCTGCGTCAATTGAATAGACTTGCATATTTTTCTTTTGTAACAACTTTTTTGGTGTACAAGAGGGCAAAAAAGCTAAAAATAAAAAATAGCATAAGGACCAAAATTGAGTTTCTGATGCTTCCAGTAAGCTCTTCGTTTCTTGCAAATAGGAACAACCCGATGGTAAGGGCGATCTTTTCAGTTACATCATAAAAGCTGAAATAAGAAGTAGTGTCCTCTGTTGGTGGAATCAATTTGGAGTAGGTGCTTCTTCCTATGGTTTGAATACCACCCATGACCAGTCCTACGCATGCCGCTAATATATAGAACTCAGTTTGTGATTGAATGAAGTACCCCCACAGGCAGATTCCTATCCAAATAAAAACTGCCACGACCAGGGTGTAAATATTCCCAATTCGTTTACTCAACCAACTCATGAGAATAGCGCCGACAAGTGCTACCAATTGGATGAGTATGATTGTCATGATCAGCTTTGGCTCATCCTCCGGTTTGGGAAAAATTTCTTTTTTACTGAAGCTGGCAGCCACCAACATAACTGTTTGCACACCCACACTGAAGAGAAAGAAAGAGATCAGGTATCTCTTCAGAGCAGGAATTTGTTTGGCTTGATTCCACACCAGTTTTAATTCATGAAATCCGTTAACCAGCAGATGTTTTTTAAGTTGTTTGTTTTGCTCTGTATTAGATGGGAGTGATTTGAAGGTGATTTGTGCAAATCCTAGCCACCAGCAACCCACGAGTAAAAATGAAATTCTGGGTCCCAGTGTTTTGTCATTGGGGTCCAATCCAAACAGTTGAGGCTGCAGAATAACTACAAAGCATATCAGCTGCAAAAGCACGCTTCCTATATAACCCATTGCAAATCCCCTGGCACTGAGTGCATCTCTTTCATCTGGAGTTGCTATGTCAGGTAAATACGAATTGTAAAAAACCAGACTACTCCAAAATCCCAAAGCTGCAAGGGCGAAAAAAATAATGCCCCATTCAATTTTTTCTGGTGTGAAAAAGAACAACATGGAGCAGGCAAGTGAGCCGATGACAACAAAGAACCGCATGAATGCCTTTTTATTTCCCCTGTAATCAGCAATCGAAGAAAGGATGGGTGAGGTGATGGCAACAATAAAGAAAACAATTGCCAGTGCGTAATTCTGAAGGGCTGTGTTGATAAATGGATGGCCAAAAAAGTTTACGTACGATTGTTCGTTGTTGTTGCTGCTGGTTATGGCAACATAATATGCAGGAAATATGGTTGAGGTGATGACAAGGTTATAAACGCTGTTGGCCCAGTCATACATGGTCCAGGCCTTTTGTATTTTTTTTCTATTGTCCATGTTTGCAAATCTTATCAGTAAGATAAGCAAAAGAAATGAAATCCTTTTTTCATGAAAATCAGCCGAGGTGTCCGGTGTAAATCAGTATGAACAGCACGATTCCAAGAATAATTCTGTACCATCCGAATATCCTGAAGCCATTTTTTTGGAGGAAACTGATGAAGAACTTGATGGCAAGGAGAGCAACGACAAATGCTACAATGCTGCCGATCAACAGTGTTGTAATTCCATCGCTGTTCAACAATGCAGGCTCCTCTTTCCAAATGTCGTATATGCTTTTGGCAGTGGCTGCAAACATGGTAGGGACTGCCAAGAAAAATGAAAATTCGGCAGCAGCGCTTCTGGTGAGTTTTTGTTGCATACCCCCGATGATGGTGGCAGCACTTCTGCTCAGTCCGGGTAAAAGAATGGCCAGCACCTGGTAGCAACCAATAAAGAAAGATGTTTTGTAATTTATTTTTTCTTCATCATCAATGATTGGGGCCTTGAACCACTTGTCAACAAACAACAATACAATGCCCCCTAAGAAAAGTACGCTGGAAATAAAAATGGGCTTTTCCAAAGCTTGCTCAATGTGCTTTTTGAATACAGCACCAAATGCGAGTGCGGGAATGATCGCAATAAAGAGTTTAAGATAAAAATCCAATCGCTTGAATTGAATAAATTTCTTCCAGTACAGTACAACTACGGAGAGAATAGCGCCAAATTGAACAACGATTTCAAATAATTTGGTAAATGAACTGTCTGCTGTCTCAAAAAAGGCTGATGCAATGGCCATGTGACCGGTGGAGGATACAGGTAGAAATTCTGTGATGCCTTCGATGATGGCTAAAACAATGGCCTGGATGTAATCCATGATGAGCTGGAGTGTTTATTTACTCTTTTTCATGATCGCAAACACTTCAATCAGGAGTCCAGCTACGATGAGGATGGGAGCCAGTGTGATTCTTCTGAAACTGTAAACCTCATTTTCATTGAATACGTTTGGATCGCTGCTTTTGCCTCCGGCCATCAGGACGAGTCCGATGACGATGATCGCCAAACCAATCAGCATCCATACAAGATTTTCTTTTCCAAAAAGAGGAGTGTTCTTTGTTTCCATTGATGTAGAAGTTAATAGAGGTCGTCTAATTTCATTTTAAGATACTTCGTTACACTGCGGTGTGTACTGATAAAGGTAATGCTAATCCCAATCAGAATGAGTGCAAAGAAAAGGAGGAATAAACTTGTATTATCTTTCAATGCCTTGATCTCGGGCAGCCACCAGTTCTCTACCGCATAGATCAGCACCAGAATAGCAGCTATCGCCAGCAGTGCGCTGATGAGTCCGTTGATGATCGCTTTGGTATCAAATGGCTTTGAAATGAACCACCTGGTTGCACCGACCATCTGCATGGTTTTGATTAAAAATCTGTTTGAGAACATCGCAAGTTTGATGGTGTTATCAATCAATATGATGACAATCAGCGCAAGGATACCTGCAAGTGCAAGCAGAAAATAGCCGGCTTTCCTGACCACATTGTTCAAGTTGGTAACAACTGCATCCGGATATTTCACTTCGCTGATGATGAAATTTTTCATGATATCTGAAGTGATGACTTTCAGACTGTCTTTGTTTACGTATGCGGGTTCTAGGTAAAAGTCAATGCTGGCCGGTAAGGGATTGTAATCAAGAACCTTGTTCCAGTCCTGATTGCCGTCACCTATGAATGTTTCTCGTGCTTTTTCTTTGGTGATAAATTCAACGTTGCGGGCATAGGGTCTTGATTTGATGGAGTTTTTAACTACATCAATGTCTTTCTGCGGACTCCCCTCTCGGATGAACGCATGTACCTGAACGCTTCCTTTGAAATAGGTTTCTAATTTGCTTGTATTGATGACCAGCCAACCCAGGATACCGAGAATGAACAATACCAGGGCAACTCCCAAAATAGCCATGAAATAAGAGGGCTTGCTTTTTTTCATCGATCCTTTTCCTTGGGTTGTCATCATTGGTTCTTGTGTTTTGATTGGATTTGACCGCTTCGGGATCAAAAATAACAATTTTGAGGCGTTTGCGTACCTTTGCACATCGTTAAAATAAAGGAATATTCATGGAATATGCATTCAGCGAAATAGAAAAAAAGTGGCAGTCAAAATGGAATGAGTCGAATGCATACAAGGTTTCCAATCTTTCCCACAAACCCAAGTATTATGTGCTTGATATGTTTCCCTATCCAAGCGGAGCCGGACTCCATGTAGGTCATCCGTTGGGGTACATCGCGAGTGATATTTACAGCAGATACAAACGACTCAAAGGATACAATGTGCTGCATCCGATGGGATATGATTCATTCGGACTCCCTGCCGAACAGTATGCCATTGAACATGGAATCCCACCAGCAGTCTCTACTGAGCAGAATATCGCAACCTTTCGTTCTCAATTGGATAAGATTGGATTTTGTTATGACTGGAGCAGAGAGGTAAGGACTTCGGATAAAAATTATTACAAGTGGACCCAGTGGATTTTTCTTCAGCTGTTTGATAGTTGGTTCGACAGAAAATCACAGCGAGCGAGAAGAATCAATGAGTTGGAGACAGTTTTTACAAAAGAGGGAAACGTACATCATGTTTGTCCCGGTGATCGCAACATCCAATTTTCCGCTGCTGAATGGACATCGTTTGACAAGAAGAGGCAATCTGAAATTTTAATGCACTACCGTTTGGCATATTGCGGTATTGGCGAGGTGAATTGGTGCGAAGCGCTGGGCACTGTGCTCGCAAATGATGAAGTCATCAATGGAGTCAGTGAGAGAGGCGGACATCCAGTAGTAAAGAAAAAACTGCGGCAGTGGTATTTGCGTATTACGGAGTATGCCGAGCGATTGCTGTCCGGACTGGATACAGTTGAATTCAGCGACAGCATGAAAGACATGCAGTCCAACTGGATTGGTAAAAGTTATGGCGCAGAAATTGATTTTGAAGTGCTCACTGACAATTCAATGTTTTCTGGAAAATCCTTAAAGGTTTACACCACAAGACCAGATACAATTTTTGGCATTGATTTCATGGTCGTTGCACCTGAGCATGAGTTGATCAGTCAGATAACAAGTGCAGAGCAGTCTAATGCAGTTGCAACATATATTGATTATGTCAACAGCAGAAGTGAACGTGAGAGAATGGCCGAGAAAAAAATATCGGGTGTTTTTACCGGCGCTTATTGTAAGCATCCTTTTGAAAATCGTAATATTCCCATTTGGATCAGTGAATATGTCTTGGCTGGCTACGGAACAGGTGCGATCATGGCAGTCCCCTGTGGAGATGAACGTGATTTTAAATTCGCTCGGCACTTTAATATCCCCATTACCAACATCATAGGTGATTTTTATACAGGGGAAGATGCGAATCCTACCAAAGAGGCAACCCTGCACAACAGTGGATTCTTGAACGGATTGAAAATGTCAGATGCCATCGGAGTTGCCATTGAAAAACTGGAGTCAATGGGCATTGGAAAGCGTCAAACCAATTATAAAATGCGCGATGCTGCATTCAGTCGTCAGCGTTATTGGGGAGAGCCTTTCCCTATTCTATGGAAGGACGATGCGGCGATTCCGCTTTCAGAAGCTGCGCTCCCCTTGGAACTCCCAGCATTGACAGATCTCAAACCCGGACCAGATGCCCAGGGCCCTCTTGCCAATTTGAACGAATGGGTCATGCAAGATGGAGGAACAAGGGAAGTGAACACAATGCCGGGTTATGCAGGAAGCAGCTGGTACTTTTTGAGGTACATGGATCCTCACAACGATAAAGAGTTCTGCTCGAAAGATGCAAGTAAATATTGGGGACAGGTTGACTTATACATCGGCGGTACAGAACATGCAGTAGGGCATCTCCTCTATTCGCGCATGTGGACCAAGGCACTCTTTGATCTTGGATACATTCATTTTGATGAACCTTTCAAGCGACTGCTGAACCAGGGGAAGATAGGCGGTGACTCCAGGATTGTTTATCGAATCAGAGGTACAAAACAATTTGTTTCAGCCGGACTCAAACAGCAGTATGAAACAGATGAATTGCATGCGGATGTTTCCATGGTAGATGGTCTCGAATTGAACATGGAACTTTTTAGGAATTGGAAACCAGATTTCTCAGAAGCAACATTCATTACTGAAGATGGTAAATATATATGTGGCAGCAGGCAGGAAAAAATGAGCAAGCGATATTTCAATGTGGTGAATCCTGATGACATCGTTCAAAAATATGGAGCAGATACTTTTCGCATGTATGAAATGTTTTTGGGTCCCGTTGAACAAGACAAGCCATGGGATACGAAAGGAATTGAAGGAGTGCACCGATTTATTAAAAAATGCTGGAGATTATTTTTCAATGAAGAAAAAGGCTTGATTGTGAAGGATGATGTTCCGAGCAACGAAGCCTGGAAAGCATTTTACAAGATGGTAAAGAAAGTCGAAGATGACACCGAAAAGTTTTCATTCAATACTGCTGTAAGTACATTCATGATCGGTGTGAACGAGCTGACGGAGTTGCAATGCCACTCCAAAGAGTTGCTTGAAAAATTCCTGGTTCTTTTATCACCGTACGCTCCACATATCTGTGAAGAGCTGTGGCATGCCATGGGGTGCAATGGCTCCGTGCTTGATGCTGATTTTCCTGAGGTTGTAGAAAAATATCTGGTGGAAACCTCCAAAGAATATCCCATTGCCATCAATGGGAAAACCAGGACAACCATGATGCTTGCCCTTGATATCACGCAAGAGCAAATAGAGCAGCTTGTTTTGCAGGACTCCGTTGTGCAAAAATGGTTGGAGGGTAACTCACCCAAGAAAATCATCTACGTTAAAAACAAGATGATCAATGTGGTCGTCTAAAATGCAAACAACTGCCATGGTTTCAAAGGGAAAGATGTAATTTCAGACCATGATAAATCCCCATCTGGATCCACATACCTCATCCGGCATTGCAGGTGACAAAGAGTTTGAAAACAGCATTCGTCCACTCAGCTTGGAAGAATTCTCCGGACAACCGGGTATCATTGAAAATTTAAAGGTTTTTATCAAGGCTGCTCAACTGAGAGGAGAATCACTTGATCATGTTTTGTTTCATGGTCCGCCGGGTTTGGGAAAAACAACCCTGTCCAGAATTGTAGCAAGAGAGATGGGTGCCAATATCAAGGAGACATCAGGACCCGTCATTGAAAAGCCTGCTGACCTGGCTGGTTTATTAACGAGTCTTGAACCCAATGATGTGCTCTTCATCGATGAAATTCATCGACTCAGCAATGTGGTGGAAGAGTATCTCTATGCTGCGATGGAGGATTTTAAAATTGATATCATGATCGATGGAGGCCCCAGTGCCAAAACCATCCAGATCAATCTGAATCCTTTTACACTCATCGGGGCAACTACCAGGAGTGGATTGCTGACTGCCCCGCTTTTGTCGCGGTTTGCAATTAAATCAAGACTGGAATATTACAACAGTGAAGTGCTGGAAACGATCATCGTGCGCTCCTCTGGTATTTTACAAACGAAAATCACTTCAGACGCTGCAAAGGAAATTGCTAGAAGAAGCCGTGCAACACCCAGAATCGCCAATGGACTGTTGAAGAGGGTGAGGGATTTTGCTCAGGTTTTGGGCAATGGGGTTGTTGATATTGCCATCACCAAGCATGCTTTGAAGGCTTTACAGGTGGATGAGCATGGATTGGATGAGATGGACAACAGGATTTTGGCTACCATCATTGATAAATTCAAAGGGGGACCCGTGGGGGTCGGTACGATAGCCACAGCAGTAGGAGAGGAATCCGGCACCATTGAAGATGTATATGAACCATTTCTGATCCAAGAAGGATTTCTTCAAAGAACCATGCGAGGGAGAGAGGTTACCGCAAGGGCCTACGAGCACCTGGGTCGTACACCCAAGGCAGGCAATGAAAATTTGTTGTTCTAGATATTGCTAGGATTATTTTACAAGTAATCTGAAGCCATTGCCATGGATGTTGACGATTTCAACATTCGGATCCTCCTTCAGGTACTTACGGAGTTTTGCAATGTAAACATCCATGCTTCTGCCATTGAAATAGTTGTCGTTGCCCCATATTTTTTTCAATGCCAATTCTCTTTGGAGCAGATCATTTTTATACTCACTCAACATTTTCAACAACTCATTCTCTTTGGGGGAGAGTGTTACCTTGTTGCCATCCATCGATAGCTCTCTGAGCTTTGGAATGAAATGATATTTTCCGAGGTCGTATTCTACATTTTCCTGTTCCTTGTGTTGTTCTTCATTTCTTTTCAGGATGGCTTTTATCTTGAAAAGCAGAAGTTCAGAATCAAAAGGCTTGGTAATATAATCATCCGCTCCAAGTTTGTATCCCTTGATTTGGTCCTCTTTCATCGACTTGGCAGAGAGGAAGAACAGGGGGATATCCGGATTGATGTCACGAATCTCTTCCGCCAATGCAAATCCGTCCATTTTAGGCATCATCACATCCAGCAAACAGATATCAAATTTTTCTCTTTGGAAAGCAGCCAATCCCAATCTTCCATCTCTTTCGAGTACAACATCGAATTCATTCAATTCCAAAAAGTTTTTCAACACGAGTCCCAAATTGGCATCATCTTCGCAGAGTAAGATTTTATGTTTTGCTTGAGCTGACATAATTGCTTGTTTTCAACAAAATAAATTTAAGTTGACGATAAGTGAAGGCCTGATCGAATAAAATTTTGTTAAACAGGCATGATTTTTGGAATTTGCTACTATCTAATAAATTTAAATATGAGACTGACTCCAGAGAATACATTTAAGAAATTGATCGTTATTGGCGACAGGGTTTTGATCAGACCCTCAAAGCCCAATGAGAAGACAGAGAGCGGACTCTATCTGCCACCAGGGGTTCAGGAAAAGGAAAAGGTACAGCAGGGGGTGGTCATCAAAACCGGACCCGGATTTGTGATCCCAATGCCGGTCGAGGAGGAGCCCTGGAAAACAGATGAGGAAAAAGTTAAATATGTACCCTTGCAGGCAAAAGAGGGTGACCTGGCTATCTTTTTAGTAAGTGCAGCTACTGAAATAGTATATGAGGGTAACAAATACTATATCGTTCAACAAAGTGCAATAATGATGCTTGAAAGAGAGGAAGAAATGTGACTTTTGTCACAAAAACGACAAATTATTAGAAAAAATCAACCAAATGTTGTTTTTTAACGATTTTCAGATGTCCAAAAATATTAAACAAAGAACCGGCTGAACTATTTTTTTAAAAAAAATGGACAATAATCATAGCAAATATGATTTAATATATATCTTCACTACGGTTTTTCATAGGATATTGGATTTTAAAACGGGCTGGATTTCTATCCTGGCCCTTTTTTATTTCAATTCAAACTTGCCCTCTGCATTCATAAAGCTCAATCCTTCCGCACTTAAAAAATCTAACACTTCTCTAACATTTTTCAATTGAGCCTGAGAAATTTCAGAAAGCTCATTTTCTGTCATTGGTTTTTCTGAAAGAAGGATTTTAATTTTTTTTAATAAGTCGGTTGATGTTTTCTTAATGGTGCCTTCGGTTTTTTTTGAAATGCATCTGTCACAAATTCCACAATCATCATGTCCTGCATCTCCAAAATAGGCTGCTATGTATTTGGATCTGCAATGGCTGCTTTTTATGTAGTCAATCATTTTTTGAATGCGTTCGGTATAGGCGGTTTTTCTTGAATGGTATTGTGCATAATCAATATTCAATTCGCTTGATGCGATCCTGTCTTCCAAAAAATAAATCAGGGTACTTTCTTTGGACGCCTTGTATCGAATGATTCCATTTTGATGAAGCTGTTGCAGCGCAGTTTTTACATTGGAAATATCCCACTTCAACAGCCATGCGAGTTGCTGCTCATTTATTTTTGTTGCATTGTCAAAAATACCGCCGTAAGTTCTGAGCATTATTTTTAAAATGGGTTCCATGTGGGGGAAAGCATCCTCATACGATTCGAGTCCCGATCGATCGCAAACAAATTCCACTGTCGATGGTGTAAATACCTGATCCTGGTAACCGATGATTTCTTCTTGTTTGAGGATATCAAGGCAGTACAAGATTTCAAACAGATTCAATTTAAAAGCCGCTGAGAATGACTGGATATCAAAATCAAAGCGCTGTCCTGCGCCAACTCCCGCTGGTATTTGAAAGTGGTTGCACAATGCTTTATAAACCTTTCTGATATTTTCTATACCAGGGTACTTTAGGTCAGGAAGTAATTGCAATTCTTCTATATCCCTCTTCCTGTAGAGCAAATAAGCGGATGCATTGTTTCCATCGCGTCCGGCTCTGCCGGCTTCCTGGTAATAATTTTCCAGACAATCAGGAACATCCAAATGAATTACTGTACGTACATCGGACTTATCAATTCCCATTCCAAATGCATTGGTACACACCATACAGCCTATTTCACCATTGATCCATGCCAATTGTTTTGCTGTTCTCAGATCCTGACTGAGGCCGGCATGATAGAAGTCTGCAGAGAGATGAAACTGATTGAGCAAATCAGACACCTCTTTTGTTTTCCTTCTTGTTTTGCAATAGACAATGCTTGAACCTGAATTGATTTTCAACAGTTTGATGATAAAATTGATTTTATCATCACAATCAAAAGCCTGGTAAGAAAGATTTTCTCTGATGAATGATCCAAAAAAATAAGAAGGATTGTGGAGCTTTAAATTTTTTACAATATCATCTTTGACAGATGGTGTTGCCGATGCGGTCAAGGCGATGGTTGGAATGCCACTCAACAAAGGTTTGATGGAAGCGATTTGTAAATAAGAAGGCCTAAAGTCATATCCCCATTGAGAGATGCAATGGGCTTCATCTACTGCAAGCATGGATATGGGCAGTTCTGTCAATCTTTCTGTAAAACCATTGCTCTTCAATCTTTCAGGAGAGATGTATAAAAATTTCAAGGTACCATCCTCACATGCATCAAGTATTTCGTCAATATCATCTGCATGCATGCCTGTATGTATCGCTTTGGCAGAAATATTCAGTTTATTCAGTTTTTCTACCTGATCTGTCATCAAGGCAATCAATGGTGAAACAACCAGGCAGGTACCTTCTTTTATCAAAGCCGGAACCTGGAAACAAATTGATTTGCCCCCACCTGTTGGAAGAATGGCCAGCGTGTCTTTTCCCTCCAGCACTGCACGAATGATTTCCTCCTGTATGGGTCTGAAGGATGCATGTCCCCAATACTGGCGCAGGATTTCTGTTGGGGTTTTCATTGGTGTTTGATCAAACTACTTTTTTTACAAACAATCTCACTGAGTTGATGGCCAGTACTACATCACTCAATCCCATTACCAAGGCCCCCAGGGTAGGCGTAAGGAGTCCGAATGCCGCAACGGGAAGTGCAATGATATTGTAGAAAAAAGCCCAGAAGAGATTTTGTTTGATGGTAATATAAGTGTGCTTTCCGAGTCCCAATGCAGTGGGAAGTTTTTTCAAGCCGGCATTCATCAAAACAACCTGTGCACTTTGAATGGCGAGCTGAGAGGCCTCACTCAGTGAAATACCTATGGTAGCTTTTGCAAGAGCAGGTGCATCATTGATGCCATCGCCCACCATTGCAGTGGGAGATGCTTTGGTGAGTTCATCTATTTTTTTCAGTTTTTCTTCGGGACTCTGCTCGGCAATAAATTCATCGAGTCCCAATAGATCCTGTATGTGTTTGCATTTTTCTCTTCTGTCACCACTTAATAAAATGGTTTTCAATCCAAGCTTTTTCAGGTGTGCGATGATCTCCTTCGATTCGGGTCTGATTTCATCTTCAACATCCAACCACCCGATGAGCTTGTTGTTCTTCAGGATATACACATTGTGGTTGGATTCATTGGTCAAAGAGGAAGCGATTTTGTAGGAGCCTGCCCAGTACTCATTGCCATCATTGTCTATTCCTTTCATTCCGATACCTTTCACTTCTTCGATGGATCTCCATTTGATTTCTTGTTTGCCTTTGAAGGCAGCTGCTACTGACACGGCAATTGGGTGTGTAGAATATTTTTCGAGAGAAAAAACAATGGTTTTGAAATCAGATTCATCAATATTCATCTCCTTGAAACGCGAAAGTTTGAAAGAGCCGGTTGTAAGCGTACCGGTTTTATCAAAAACAATTTGACGTATGTTTCGAAAATTTTCCAAACTGGTTGCATTTCTAAACAGTATACCATTTCTGGCTGCCCTTCCGAGTCCAACAGCTATAGCTGCAGGAGTTGCGAGGCCCATGGCACATGGACAAGCAATCACCAACACAGCGATGCTGCGCAAAAGTGAATCCGTCAATGAGCCCAGATACATATAATTTCCAATAAAAGTAACTGCTGCAATTCCTACAACAATGGGAACAAAAACACCACTGATTTTATCTGCCAGGTGTTGAATGGGTGGTTTTTCACCTTGTGCTTCTTTTACCAATTGTAAGATGCCAGACAAAACAGTATCGTCACCTGTTGCGGTGACTTGGGCTTTCACAGAACCTGATTCAAGTATGCTTCCACCTATGATCTTGTCTTTGGCTATTTTGTGAACGGGGATTGATTCGCCGGTCAGCAGTGACTCATTCACATGTGCATCGCCCCATAATATTTTGGCATCTATTGGCACCTGTTCTCCGCTTCTGATCAGTATCAAATCGCCCACTTTCAATTGTGTATTTTCGATTGGAAATATTACCTCTTGATGATGCTCATCAAATGCGATCATGTTGGCCATGACTTTCTGTGATTTCATCAGAGATTTGAGAGCACGTTGGGTAGATTGCATGGATGCGTCTTCCAGGTAGTTGCCAAAAAACACCAGTGTGATGATCGTTGCAGCTGTCTCGTAAAACAAGTATTGCTCTCCTTGCCCGATGAGCGTACCGATCAAGCTGTATACAAATGCTGCGAGCGCACCCAATGCCACCAGCACATTCATGTTTGGCATCTTATTGCGGATGCTTTTGATGGCACTTCTACCGAAGAAGTTCATTCCAATCAGGAATACTGGCAAACAAATTGCGAGTTGAATCCATGGATTCATCAACCAATGAATATGAACAACAGATTCGAGCATGTGCAACATGAGCACCAGGGTGAAGGGAAGACAAAATACCAACCGTTGGACATTGGTTGATAAAAATGCCGCCTTGGTTTTTTTGTCTCCAACTGCATCACTTGATACGTGATATCCCAGATCATCTATGCCCTTTTTCAATCTGTTTTTGTCTGTCCCCTCCATCAATTCAAATGAAACATCTCCGTCAATCGGATTGACACGTATTTGCTGCATTCCCTGTTTTTCCAAAAATTTATTGATGGTCAGCGCACAATTGGCACAGGTCATTCCATCCACTTTCCAGGTGACTTTTTCCATATCCCAAAATTACATATTAAATTACCTTCGCAGTCTATGCAATTGCTCAAAAGAAATTTCAAGCTGGATCAGATAGATGAGATTGCTCACTTTATCATTGAGCATATACCCCCTTCGGGAGTTGTCACCTTTGAAGGTAATCTCGGTGCCGGGAAAACCACTTTGATCAGATCTATCTGCAAACAGTTGAATGTGGTTGATACCGTCAGCAGTCCCACGTTTTCTTTGATGAATCTCTATCATACATCCTCCGGCAGTAAATATGCTGAAATCGCACACATGGATTTTTACAGGATTGCTGATGAACAGGAGGCGGTGCGTGCCGGATTGGAGGAGTACCTATATGGCGGAAACTGCTGCCTGGTTGAATGGCCCCAAAAAGCAAGTGGGATCTTACCCTCTCAGGCATTGATCGTTCATTTGTCCCTCATTGATATGGATGAACGCCACATAGAAGTAGAATCAGCATAAATTGAGTATCTTCAATTGTATTTTTGAGCAATGGCAAAAAAACCTTTTGTAAGTGCAGGCATCAGTTATGAAACGCTGGAGGAAACACTCGATATCAAGCCATCTTCAGCATCTCTTTCCATAGCGATCCCAAAAGAAAATGAGTTTCAGGAAAACAGAATAGCCCTCACTCCTGATGCAGTTGGCGTTTTGGTCAACAACGGTCACCGTGTTCTGGTTGAAAAAACAGCTGGCGAAGGGGCTCATTTTTCTGACAAAGATTATGCGGATGCTGGGGCAAAAATTGTGCCGGATAAAAAACAAATTTTTCAAAGTGAGCTGATTGTGAAATCCGCTCCTGTTTCAGATGAAGAGTTGCCTTTGTTGTCGCTCGGCCAAACCATTATTTCTCCCATCCATCTTCCGGTTATGAAGACCCATATACTGGAGAAGATGATGGAGAAAAAAATCACTGCCCTTTCTTTTGAAAATTTGAAGGATGAGTCCGGCCACAATCCAATCGTGCGAAGCATGAGTGAAATTGCGGGAAGTGCTGTCATGCTGATAGCAGGACAATACCTCAACAGTGCTGATCAAGGCAAAGGAGTTTTGCTCGGAGGAATTTCGGGCATTCCCCCAACCAAGGTCATCATCATTGGTGCAGGTATCGTAGGTGAGTATGCTGCCAGAACTGCCCTGGCTATGGGAGCGAGTGTGAAAGTATTTGACAACAACATATATAAACTGAAGCGTCTCCAAAACAACATTGGTGTCAGGATGTGGACATCCGTTTTGGAACCCAAAATTTTGGCAAAACAATTGAAAACATGTGACGTTGCTGTGGGGGCACTTACATCAACCGGTGGAAGAACACCTGTTGTTGTGACGGAGGAGATGGTTTCCATGATGCGGCCGGGCAGTGTAATTGTTGATGTGAGCATTGACAGGGGAGGTTGCTTTGAAACATCTGAAGTTACATCCCATGAGCAGCCGGTCGTTAAAAAATACGATGTGATACATTACGGTGTTCCCAATATTCCATCCGGATTTGCAAGAACCGCTTCACAGGCCATCAGCAATGTGCTTATGCCTTTGTTGTTGAGAATTGGTGATGAAGGTGGATTGGAGAAATTGGTTTGGCACAATCTGAACATCAGAAACGGTGTTTATCTTTTCAAGGGTGCGCTCACCAATTTTCATTTGTCGCAGCGCTTCAAATTAAAATATACCGATCTCAATCTGTTGATTGCAAGTCAGCGATAGCGTGAGGAGCTTTTATATTTCACCTACCATGTCTCCGGGAATTACCCATGCATCAAATTCAGCTTCTGTAAGGTAGCCCAGTTTCACAGCCATTTCTTTCAATGTGGTTCCTTCCTTGTGAGCTTTTTGCGCAATCTCTGCTGCTTTGTAGTATCCTATTTTGGTATTCAAGGCAGTGACCAACATCAATGAATTGTTCAGATGTTTGTCGATGTTGTCGTACAAAGGCTCAATGCCAATTGCACATTTATCGTTGAAGCTTACACATCCATCTCCAATCAAACGTGCACTGTGCAGGAAGTTGTATATCATCATGGGTTTGAAAACATTCAATTCAAAATGACCATTGGCTCCTCCCACATTGATGGCAACATCATTCCCCAGTACTTGGGCTGCGATCATCGTCAGCGCCTCACATTGGGTGGGGTTCACCTTACCGGGCATGATGGATGATCCAGGTTCATTGTCTGGGATAAAGATTTCACCTATACCACTGCGGGGGCCTGATGAAAGCATGCGGATATCATTGGCGATTTTCATGAGACTGACTGCAACTGTTTTCAGTGCGCCATGCGCTTCAACAATGGCATCGTGAGCTGCAAGTGCTTCAAATTTATTTTCAGCTGACACAAAAGGAAGTTTGGTCAGTGATGCAATGTGTTTGGCAACATTCGTGGCATAATCCTTGGGCGTGTTGATGCCGGTACCTACTGCAGTTCCACCCAATGCCAATTCAGAAAGATGCGACAGTGTATTTTTGATTGCCTTGATGCCATGATTCAGTTGGGATACATAGCCGCTGAATTCTTGTCCAAGTGTCAACGGTGTGGCATCCATGAAATGTGTTCTGCCAATTTTCACCACATGCATGAATGACTTGCTTTTGGCCGCGAGTGTATCACGCAGTTTTTCTATGCCGGGAAGGGTTGTCTCGACAATCATTTTATAAGCAGCGATGTGCATGGCTGTTGGGAAAGTATCATTGGATGACTGTGACTTGTTGACATCATCATTTGGATGCAGAAATTTTTCTTTATCACCCAACGATCCTCCCTTCAGTACATGTCCTCTGTATGCTACCACCTCATTCACATTCATATTGCTTTGTGTGCCGCTACCGGTTTGCCATACCACCAGCGGAAAGTATGCATCCAACTTTCCTTCCAATATTTCATCACAGGCCTCTCCAATGAGTTTGCATTTATCCTCGCTCAACACACCTGCTTCGAAATTGGTGATGGCCGCTGCTTTTTTTAAGTAGGCAAAGGCGCGTATGATTTCTTTGGGCATGGTATTGATGTCTTGCGCAATCTTGAAATTATCAATGCTTCTTTGTGTTTGGGCACCGAAATATGCATTTGCAGGCACTTTTACCTCACCCATTGTGTCTTTTTCAATTCTAAATTCCATGCTGTATGATTGAGTTTGCAAATTTACTTGAAATTGGGTTTTCTTTTCTCCAGAAAGGCGGTAACACCTTCTCTCATGTTTTCAGAGGCAAATGCCAGTCCAAATGATTGGGCCTCGGTTTCGTATCCCAGGTTGATTCCCTTTTCAGCTGCGTTGGTTGCAGCAATCAATGCACCCAAAGCAGGCTGTGGTTTTGCGATAATCAGTTGCATGGTTGCTTCTGCCTCCGCAATCAATTGATCATGTGGAATTACTTTGTTGACCAACCCGATGCGGTATGCCTCCAGTGCATCTATCATATCTCCGCGCATCATGCATTCCATAGCGCGGCCTTTACCAATCAGGCGTGTGAGCCTTTGTGTTCCACCATATCCTGGAATGATGCCTAGATTGATTTCTGGTTGTCCAAACTTTGCTTGCTCCGATGCATACCTGAAATGACAAGCCATTGCCAATTCGCATCCTCCACCAAGTGCAAAGCCGTTGACGGCAGCCATGATGGGTTTGGAAGAATTTTCTATCATAGAAAAAATGGACTGCCCATGCGCTGCAAGAGCGGCCCCTTGGGTTTCATCAACCTGGAGGAATCCACCGATATCAGCCCCTGCTACAAATGATTTTTCACCTGCACCTGTGATGAGGGCACCCTTGATGGATGCATCATTTTTCATCGACTCCATCATCATCTTCAATTCTGTCAGCACAACATCATTGAGTGCATTCAATTTTTCAGGTCTGTTGATGGTAATCTTCAACAATCCGTTTTTTGCTTCAGTTAAAATTGTTGAATACATATTGGCTTATTAAAATGAACGATGTTGTTTGGTCCAGTCCCTGATATATGCTGCAATTTCTTTTGAATGCGTTCCGGGGGGAAATAATTTTCCAACGCCCATTTCTTCCAGCTGTTTCATGTCCTGATCAGGAATAATACCTCCGCCAGTGAGGAGCACATCTGTCAACTGTTCTTTTTTCATCAACTCGATGATTTTGGGGAAGACAGTCATGTGTGCACCGGATAAAATGCTGATGCCAATGGCATCCACGTCTTCCTGCAAGGCAGCTGCGACAACCATTTCGGGTGATTGTCTCAGTCCGGTGTAAATGACTTCCATTCCTTCGTCTCTGAGTGAAGTTGCAATAACCTTCGCACCCCGATCGTGTCCGTCGAGTCCAACTTTTGCAATGAGCACCCGAATGGGTCTTGATGTATTTCCCATGATCATTTATTGATTGAAAAGCTGCAATCCTCTGTCTATTCTTTTCAAGGTTGCATCTTTTCCGATGAGCTGTGCAATTTCAAAAACAGCGGGACCGAATTTTCCGCCAACCAGCATCACCCTGAAGGGAAGCTGCACATCACCGGGTTTCAATCCTTGTGCCTGCGCAAGTTCCTTGAAACATTGCTCGATTGCTTCAATGTTCCATGATGACAGGGATTTCATTTCATTCACAAAACTTTGAAAAAAAGCTTCTTTTTTTTCATCCCACTTGGGCTTCACTGCTGCCGTATCCAACTCGACGGGGTCCACAAAAAAATACTTCAATTGTGGTAAAAAATCATTGATCAAATGACACCGTTCTTTGGTCAATGGGATGGTTGTTTGAAGCATTTTATGGCTGGCATGAATTTGATGGGATGAAAGCAAATCCTCCACCATGGGAAGCAACATGTCGGTGCTGCAGATTTTGATCCATTCGTGGTTGTACCATTTTGCTTTTTCAAAATCAAATTTTGCACCTGCCTTGTGAATGCGTTCAACTGAAAAATGTTGCACCAGTTCCTCTTTGCTGAAAATTTCTTGTCCGCTTCCATCATTCCATCCCAGCAGGGCCAACAGGTTGATAAATGCATCTGGAAGAAATCCCATCTCCTTGAATCCATTGGTGCGCTCACCAGATTGGGGATCCGTCCAATCCATTGCAAATACAGGGAAGCCCAATCTGTCGCCATCCCTTTTACTTAATTTACCTTGTCCATCGGGTTTTAATATCAACGGAAAGTGCGCCCATTGCGGCATGTCATCCGACCATCCGAGATATTGCCAGAGCAAAACATGAACAGGTGCAGAGGGCAGCCATTCCTCACCTCTGAAGGCATGTGTAATCTCCATGGCATGGTCATCGACCACCACTGCAAGATGATAGGTTGGCATTCCATCCGCCTTGAGCAATACTTTATCATCTACCACATGTGAATGAAAAACAACTTCACCTCTGATCATGTCATTCAACCTTATCTCCTGTTGATCGGGCATTTTTATTCTGATGACATGGGGAACGTTGTCTGATAGTTTTTTTTCAACTTCCTCCTTGCTGAGCGTGAGGGAGTTGCACATCTTCATGCGTGTTGCTTGGCTGTATTGAGGTGATGGATTGTTTTCGGTTTTGAAAGCTGTGCGCATTTTTTCCAATTCTTCTGGAGTATCAAATGCATAATACGCATGGCCATCCCTCACCAACTGCTCTGCAAATTTGCGGTACATGTCCTTTCGCTCACTCTGGCGGTAGGGTCCAAATTTTCCGGGTCGATGCGGACCTTCATCGGGGGCAATGCCGCACCATTCCAAACAATCAATGATGTACTGCTCTGCACCTTGAACATAACGGGTTTGATCGGTGTCTTCTATCCTCAACACAAAAGTTCCATTGTGTTTTTTGGCAAACAGGTAATTGTACAAGGCTGTCCTTACACCACCCAGGTGCAAGCCGCCGGTGGGACTTGGTGCAAAGCGGACTCTAACAGGTTTGTGAGACATGGTGCAAAGATAAGCAGGAATGAAGTGGATGGGTTCAATCAGTATTGTCCGGTTCCCAGCATCACCAGTGTGCAGGCTTCCATTGTTTCAATCCCGGCCTCTGATGCCTTTGCAGCAAAAGTGGGATTCTCTGCACCGGGATTGAAGATGATCCTTTTGGGGTGAAGAGAAATGATGTATTCCTCATATTCTTTTTGTCGCTCACTGTTTAAATACATCGTTACCGTATCGATTTCGCTGAAAGATTCTTTTTCAGATGTGACATGTACTTCATCCAGATCAAATGCACTTCTTCCGATGGCCACCACCGGATGTCCGGCAGCTAATAATTTTTTCACTGCCATATGGCTGTACTGGTAAGATTTGGGTGAAGCTCCTAGAACAAGTGTTTTTTTCAATGCAGAAAATTAAACCAACATCACTACGGGGTTCTCCATGTATTTCTTGAGTGTTTGCAAGAAGGCTGCGCCAACGGCACCATCTACACTTCTGTGGTCGCAACTCAATGTAACTTTCATCATTTGGGTGGTTCCAAATCCATCACCTTTTTTTACAACCACTTCCTTGATTTTTCCCACTGCAAGGATGCAGCTGTCTGGCGGATTGATGATGGCCGTAAACTCATCGATATCCATCATTCCCAAATTTGAGATGGTGAACGTGTTACCGGTGAATTCCTGTGGCTGTATTTTTTTGTTTCTTGCTTTGTCGTACAATTCTTTGGATTCGGCCGCGATCTGTGAAAGTGATTTTTGATCTGCGAATTTCAACACAGGTACAATCAATCCCTCTGGCAATGCAATGGCAGACCCAATGTGCACATGATCGTAGGTTCTGATAAAATCTCCCATCCAGCTGCTGTTGACAGCAGGATGCTGTCTCAAAGCGAGGGCACACGCCTTGATCAGCATGTCCTGGAAAGAAATTTTCGTGGGACTCACCTCGTTCATTTGACCACGGGCCTTGATGGCATTGTCCATGCAAATTTCCATGGTCAGATAGAAATGGGGAGCAGTAAACATGCTTTCACCCAGTCTTCTTGCAATGGTCTTGCGCATGGAAGTAAGTTGTGTATCAGTATAGCCTTCTTGTCCGGCTACAACTGGTCTTGCTGCATATGATTGAGATGATGCTGCAGGTATAGCAGTGGTCGCACCAATTTTGAAGTTGTCTATATCGGCTTTGATGATTCTTCCGCCATCACCAGAACCATTTATTTTAGTTAGGTCGATGCCTTTTTCCTTGGCGAGCACTTTGGCCAGCGGAGAGGCTTTCAACCTGTTGTCGTTGCTTTGATTGGAAACTGCTTCCACTGATGCTGACGCTGCAGGTGCAGGGGCTGCTGCTGGTGAAGCTGAAGGAGCGGGACTTGCCGGTGCATTGAGTGAGCCCAAGAGTGCGGAAATA
Organism: Bacteroidota bacterium; assembly: GCA_041183265.1. Classification (GTDB taxonomy): domain Bacteria; phylum Bacteroidota; class Bacteroidia; order Chitinophagales; family Chitinophagaceae; genus Pollutibacter. The sequence goes on along the minus strand of JBEGMC010000057.1, from coordinate 44,322 downwards.
TCTGTTCCTGCCTTTCCGATGATGGCAATGACATCATTCACCTTTGCAGATGCTCCATTCTCTACGCCAATATGTAAAAGTGTTCCGTCTGTGTAGCCAACCACTTCCATGGTTGCCTTGTCTGTTTCTACATCAACAAGATTGTCATCGCTTTTTACGGCATCACCCACTTTTTTGTTCCATTGTACGATCTTGCCGGCAGTCATTGTATCACTCAACAAAGGCATCCTGATGACGGTTACACCCAACTGTTCGGGTGTGATGGCTGGAGCTGATGGGGAAGGTGCACTCGCTGCAACTGCAGCGGGAGCAGGTGTTGCAGCGGGTGCTGCAGCGGCTGTTGTTGCATCAGATGAAATCAATGCATCAATATTTTCTCCTGGCTTCCCTACAATTGCGATGATGCCGTTTACTTTGGCAGCATCACCTTCTTTTACCCCCACATATAATAAAGTGCCTTCCGCATAACCAACCACTTCCATGGTTGCTTTGTCTGTTTCAACATCAGCAAGCACATCGTCGCTTTTTACGGTGTCACCGACTTTTTTGTTCCATTTCACAATTTTTCCTTCCGTCATGGTGTCACTCAGGAGAGGCATTCTGATCACTTCCGCCATATCGCAGATAAGGTTTGTTGAATAATAAATTGGAAGGCCGAAATTACGTCAATTTGACTAAATGCGCTTGACCTGTGAACAAAGAGTTTTAAGCCCTAATAGTCGAGGTCCAGGTTCAGTTGGTCCCTCATTTCCTTGACCAGTGGATAGCGTTCGATCATCCTCAAATATTGATCGCGCTGTGAAAGGGTCTGCTCTGCCTGCATGGGCTCTTTTTCTGCTTCCGGATCCATGCTGATCTTGAACTGTATCTTGGGATTGTTGAAATACTCCTGGATGTGAATCAGCAAATGGGTTTTCTCTGATTCGATGAATTGCTGCTGGATCCTGGATCCGACAAAAACATCAAACTGGATTTCATTGATTACAGAGATGATGGCAGTTTTCAGGTTATGGTGACTGGTGACCTGGTTTTGATCCAGCAACCTAGACAAATACAAGTTCCATGCCTCATGCAGCAATTCCAGGGTCAGTGTCTTGCTCGCAACAGGTTCTAGCTTTCTATGGAGGATCTGTTCCCTGATTTTTTTCAGGGCTCCCGCCTCCTTGGGTTTTTCATTTACAGGCACAGCGGGTAGTGGTACGGGCTTTTTTTCTTGAATGATTGCTGTGTCAACTTCAAGTTTTGCAGATGGACTGCCTGAAGTGGGTGGGTTTTTTTGTTGTCTGTCAACTTTTTTTTCTCTCTGAACGGCAAAGCCAATTTGTTTGAAAGCGATGGGCTTCAGTTCATCCAGTCGTTTTTTTTTACCGGCAGATTCATCCGGTTGGATGTTGACAGCCTGTTGTAGATAAGTAAGCCTGATCAAGTGAAATTCTACATGCAATTTTTTGTTTCTTGCCTGCTTGAATCCGATTTCAGCTTCATTGAGAATGTTGAGTGCACCAATGATGTAGGGGATGGACAATTGATTGCCAGTGGCGATGTATTTTTTTCTGAATGCTTCCACGACCTGTAAAAGAGCAATGGATCTGGCGTCTTTGCTGATCAACAGATTCCTGAAAAAAGAAGAAAAATGATTCAATACAGTATCTCCCTCAAATCCTTTCTGATCAATTTCATCGTAGAGGCTCAAAACGCCGGGAAGATCCTCCTGCTGCAGAAGTTCAATAAATTGGAAGAAGTATTCTTCGTCCAATACATTCAAATGCTCCAAGGTAGATGCATAGGTCAATTGACCATTCGTAAAGCTTACAATTTTGTCAAGGATGCTCAATGCATCACGCATGCATCCATCACTCTTTTGAGCGATGAGCTGCATGGCAGCGTTTTCCGCTTTGATTTTTTCTTTCGAAGCAATCTCTTCCAAGTAGGCGACGATGTCAGCGGGTGTAATTCTTTTGAAATCAAAAATCTGACAACGGGAAAGAATAGTTGGAAGAATTTTGTGTTTTTCGGTGGTTGCCAAAATGAAGATCGCATGGGCAGGAGGCTCCTCCAGCGTTTTGAGAAATGCATTGAATGCGGAGGCGCTCAACATGTGTACCTCATCAATGATGTAGATTTTATATTTACCGGCTTGAGGGGCAAACCGCACCTGCTCAATCAATTCACGGATATCATCTACAGAGTTGTTGCTGGCTGCATCGAGTTCATGTATGTTGAATGAGGCACCTTTGTTGAAAGATTGGCAGGAATTGCATTTGTCGCATGCTTCACCGTCTTTGCCCAATTTTTCGCAGTTGATGGTTTTGGCGAGGATGCGGGCACAGGTAGTTTTTCCTACGCCTCTGGGTCCGCAAAACAAAAAAGCATGAGCCAGGTGTTGCTGAAGGATGGCATTTTTCAACGTTGTGGTGATATGGGCTTGTCCCACGACAGTTGAAAAATGTTGCGGTCTGTATTTTCTGGCAGATACTACGAAGTTTTCCATCGACTTGCAATTTAATCGTAAATTGTATAACTCCTTGGTTCTAAAAAATAAAAGTCACGTTTTACATTCATGAAAAAGTATATCCTTTCGCTTGATCAGGGTACAACCAGTTCAAGGGCAATTGTTTTTGACCATGCTGGTAATATTTGCTCCGTAGCTCAAAAAGAATTCAAACAGATTTTTCCACAACCAGGATGGGTTGAACACGATCCAATGGAAATATGGGCAAGTCAGGGCAGTGTTGCCAAAGAGGCGTTGTTGAAATCTTCTCTCAAAGCAGAAAACATTGCTGCGATTGGGATCACCAATCAACGTGAAACAACCGTTGTATGGAACAAAAAAACCGGACAGCCACTTTACAATGCGATTGTTTGGCAGGACAGGCGCACCGCTGACTATTGCGATGAATTGAAAAAGAGAGGCCTCGCTGAAGTGATACAGGATAAAACGGGATTGGTCATTGACGCATATTTTTCCGGAACAAAAATCAAATGGATATTGGATCATGTTGATGGGGCCCGTCAACTTGCTTCAGCAGGTGAGCTTGCATTTGGCACCATCGATACTTGGTTGCTGTGGAAATTGACGGAGGGCAAAGTGCATGCTACAGACGTCAGCAATGCATCAAGAACCATGTTGTTCAATTTGCATACGCAGGAGTGGGATAAAGAGCTGTTGGACATCCTGCAAATTCCGGAGAGCATGTTGCCGGCAGTAAAGAGCAACAGTGAGATCTTTGGTTACGCACAAGCCATTGGCATGGGAGATGTTCCCATTGCAGGCATGGCGGGCGATCAACAATCTGCATTGTTTGGACAAATGTGCACAGGCGTGGGGATGGTTAAAAATACCTATGGCACAGGATGTTTTATGTTGATGAATACGGGTACCAAAGCAGTGAAATCCAAGAACAATCTCTTGACCACCATTGCGTGGAAAATAAATGGCGAAATCAATTACGCATTGGAAGGAAGTGTATTCATTGCCGGGGCTGCTGTGCAATGGCTCAGAGATGGATTGAAAATGATTCGAACATCATCGGAAGTCCAATCCCTCGCCGCCTCTGTTCATGACGCTGATGGAGTGGTGGTGGTTCCTGCATATGCTGGATTGGGTGCGCCGCATTGGGATCCGCATGCGCGCGGAACTATTTTTGGCATCACCAGAGGAACAACCGACGCACATATAGCGAGGGCAACACTGGAGAGCATTGCATTTCAAACGTATGATGTATTGAAAGCAATGGAAGCGGATGCTGCTTTGCCCATTGCAGAACTAAGGGTTGATGGCGGTGCTACTGTGAATGATTTGATGATGCAATTCCAATCGGATATTTTGGGAGTGAAAGTGCTCAGACCTGAAGTCATTGAAACGACCGCATTGGGGGCGGCTTATTTAGCGGGACTCTCAGTGGGATATTGGAAATCAATCGACGAGATTTCTTCGCAATGGAAAGTATCCGGAAACTTTACGCCCCATATGCAAGAGGAAATCAAAAAAGAAAAACTCCGTTTATGGCAAAGAGCCATTCATGCAGTGCTTGCATGGAGTAAATCTTGAAATCATTGAAGCATGTTGTCCAGGAAAAAGGCCTTTGAAAAAATTGTACAAACAGAAGAATGGGATGTGGTTGTGATTGGCGGAGGTGCAACTGGCATGGGCATTGCAGTCGATGCTGCCAATCGAGGATTCAAAGTGCTTTTGCTTGAAAAAAATGATTTTGCAAAAGGGACTTCCAGCAGAAGTACCAAACTTGTACACGGGGGTGTCAGGTATCTGGCACAAGGCAATCTGAAACTGGTGATCGAAGCGCTGAGAGAGCGTGGGTTTCTGTTGGCCAACGCACCGCACCTCACACGTCTTCAGGAGTTCATCATCCCCACTTATCGTTATTTCGATCAGCTGTTTTATGCAAGTGGATTGTTGTTGTATGATGTGCTTGCAGGAAAATTGAGCCTCTCAAGAACAAGACTGCTGCGTAAAAAATCTTTGTTGCAATTGATGCCAAGCATTCAAGGAAAGGGACTCAAAGGAGGCATTGTGTATGCAGATGGTCAGTTTGATGACGCAAGGCTGGTGATGGCACTTGCGCTGACTGCAAATGATTTGGGTGGAGTGGTGCTTAACTATGCAAGTGTGACGGGATTGAAGAAGAATGATGGAAAAGTATCGGGTGTTGTATTCAGGGATGAGGAAAGCGATCAAACATATGAGATTGCTTCCAAATCCGTTATCAACGCAACAGGCGTTTTTGTGGATGCCATTCTTGACATGGATGACAAATCATCTCCTGCAGCCGTCATGCCATCGCAAGGGGTGCACCTTGTGATTGACAAACAATTTTTTCCATCTGATCATGCATTGATGATTCCTAAAACAAGAGATGGAAGGGTGTTGTTTGCTGTACCATGGAAAAACAAAGTTGTACTCGGAACAACCGATACGCCATTGCAGGAAATCAGCGAAGAGCCTGCAGCCATGAATGAAGAAATTGATTTCATCCTCGAGCATTTCAATCAATACAACGAAAAACAAATCACCAAAAAAGATGTCAACTCGGTCTTTGCCGGTTTAAGACCATTGGTTAAAACATCCAACAACAAAAGCACCGCACTTGCCTCCAGAGACCATACCATCATTGTCTCGTCCTCCCATCTTATAACCATCACAGGAGGCAAATGGACCACCTATCGGAAAATGGCAAAAGATGCTTTGAACAATGCAGTTTTCGTGGCAAAACTTCCAGTTGTGAAATGTGCGACCAGAGCACTGAGGCTTCATGGATACACAGAAAGCATTCAACCCTCCTCTGCTCTTTCTGTATATGGATCCGACGCAATGGAAATCCAAAACATGATGAATGAAGATGTTTCCTTGGCGGAGAGGATTCATCCGGATCATGCCTACACCAAGGCAGAATTGATTTGGTCCATCAGAAATGAAATGGCCTTGCAGGTAGAAGACATCCTCGCGAGAAGATCAAGGATCTTGTTCATTGATGCCGAAGCAGCCATTGCCTCGGTTGACAAAGTTGCTGCAATCATGGCAAAGGAATTGAACAAGGATGATTGGTGGGTTCGTCAGCAAATCGCACAGTTTACCGAACTCGCAAAAGGGTATCTTCCTTGAAATATTTTCTTTACATTCAATCTAAATTCTTGCCATGACACCATTTATAGCTGAATTAGTGGGTACCACTGTCTTGATCACACTGGGATTGTCTGTTGTTGCCAATGTTGCTTTGGATAAAACAAAGGGGCAAAACGCAGGACTCATCGTCGTTGGATTTGCGTGGGCCATTGCAGTTTTTGTAGGTGTCTTTATTTCAGCGGATATCAGTGGTGCACACTTGAATCCGGCAGTTACTGTTGCGCTCGCAGTGGCAGGGAAATTTGAATGGAGTCTGGTGCCGGGATATTTGCTTGCTCAATTTTTGGGTGCCTTTGCTGGCGCATTGCTCACATGGCTCACATACAAGGGACATTTTGATGCCTCTAAAGATCCTGCATCGATTCTTGGTGTTTTTTCAACCGGTCCGGCTATCCGCAACCCGGTACAGAATTTAATGACTGAGGCCATTGCCAGTTTTATTTTTATGTTGGCAGTATTTTTTATTCAGGCAGGAGAGGTAAAACTCGGGTCGATCGACGCATTGCCGGTTGCGCTGCTCGTATTGGGAATTGGTTTGAGTATGGGTGGACCTACAGGATATGCCATCAATCCAGCGCGTGACCTTGGTCCCCGGATCATGCATGCCCTGCTTCCCATTCCGCACAAGGGTTCGAGTGACTGGAAATATGCCCTCATCCCCGTCTTGGGTCCCATTCTGGGAGCAGTTTTGGCCGCATTTTTATACATGGCACTCTGAAAAGAGGCAAATGTTGGAAAATTTATGGTTGTTAATTTTTACAATCTCGGTGCCTGGCTTACCTTTGCGCCCTGAAATATAATTTTATCCATTTCAACCATACAAGATGTCAAACAAAGGAAAAGTAAAACAGGTGATTGGTGCGGTAGTAGACGTTCATTTTGAAGGTCAACTCCCAGAAATTTATAACGCCCTGGAACTGAAAAGGGAAAGTGGTGAAACACTCGTCATGGAAGTGCAGCAGCACCTTGGTGAGGACAGTGTAAGATGTGTGGCAATGGATGGCACGGAAGGATTGATCAGGGGTACCGAAGTAATTGATACTGGCAAGGCAATTTCCATGCCAACAGGCGAAGCCATCAATGGCCGCTTGTTCAATGTAACAGGAGATCCTATCGATGGTTTGCCTGCAGTTTCAAAGGCAAATGGAAGAGCGATTCACGCAAAGCCTCCAAAGTTTGAAGACCTGAGCACAGCCTCAGAGATACTTTTCACCGGAATCAAAGTTATTGACCTCATCGAACCATATGCAAAAGGTGGTAAAATCGGATTGTTTGGTGGTGCAGGTGTTGGTAAGACAGTTTTGATCCAGGAATTGATCAACAACATTGCCAAAGGATATGGTGGATTGTCGGTATTTGCAGGTGTGGGTGAGCGTACCCGTGAAGGAAATGATTTGTTGAGAGAAATGATCGAAGCAGGTATCATGAAATATGGAGATGATTTCAAGCACAGCATGGAAGAAGGAGGATGGGATTTGGAGAAGGTTGACATGAATGGTTTGAAAGATTCAAAAGCAACTTTTGTATTCGGACAAATGAACGAGCCTCCTGGAGCAAGGGCGCGCGTGGCTTTGAGTGGATTGACCATTGCAGAATATTTCAGAGATGGTGATGGTACCGGAAAAGGAAAAGATATTTTGTTCTTTGTTGACAACATCTTCCGTTTCACACAGGCGGGTTCGGAAGTATCTGCGTTGTTGGGACGTATGCCATCAGCGGTGGGATATCAACCAACCCTCGCTACGGAGATGGGATTGATGCAGGAGAGAATCACTTCAACAAAAAATGGATCCATCACCTCCGTTCAGGCAGTTTATGTACCTGCGGATGACTTGACAGATCCGGCACCGGCTACAACTTTTGCCCACCTCGATGCAACAACTGTATTGAGCCGTAAAATTGCTGACTTGGGTATCTACCCTGCAGTTGACCCATTGGATTCAACCTCAAGAATTCTTACACCCATGATTGTGGGAGAAGCACATTACAATTGTGCCAACAGGGTGAAGCTCATTCTTCAGCGTTACAAAGAATTGCAAGACATCATCGCCATTCTTGGTATGGATGAATTGAGTGAGGAAGATAAACTGACGGTATCACGTGCAAGAAAAGTACAGCGTTTCCTCAGTCAGCCTTTCCACGTTGCTGAACAGTTCACCGGATTGAAAGGAGTATTTGTTAGCATTGAAGACACGATCAAAGGATTCAACATGATCATGGATGGAGATGCAGATGAATATCCGGAAGCAGCATTCAACCTGGTAGGTACCATTGAAGATGCCATTGAGAAAGGCAAAAAAATGATGGAAGCTGCCAAAGCATAACCAACCTCAATAAGAACAGATGCAAATTGAAATACTGACACCTGAGAAGAAGATTTACATGGGAGATGTATATGGAATACAGCTCCCCGGTGTATCTGGTTCATTTGAAGTACTGGACAAACACGCTCCTCTTGTGAGTGCGCTCAAGAACGGTCTAATTAAAATATTGCTGGACAACAAGGGTAAAACCACTTCTTACAAGATCTCAGGCGGTTTCATTGAAGTCATCAACAACAAAGCCACTGTCTTGTTAGAGAACGCCAGCGCTGCAGAATAAGGACTCCCTCTTTTATTGAAATACACGTATATAGTCCACCATCATGAATTGTGGGAAGTAAGTCGTAGCATTTGGACTGCCTGGCCAATTTCCACCAACAGCAATGTTCATGATGAAGAAGAATTTTTCATTGAATGGATATGCAGCGGGTACCTGTGACGGATCAAATTCGGCGATGGTTTTGTCGTCCACCATGGTTTTGATTTTATCCTTTTCCCATACCAGGCTGTAAACATGAAACTCATCTGCCAGTGAAGTTGTAGTGACAAGACTTTTCTCAACCCTTGCACTTGTATTGCCCGATTTGAAATGGATGGTTGAATAAATTTTGGACGGCTGTTGTCCCAATACTTCCAATATATCAATCTCACCGCAAGCAGGCCATCCTGCTGTTGGAAAATTATCGCCCAACATCCAGAACGCAGGCCAGATGCCCTGTCCGGATGGAATTTTTGCACGAAAGTCAATCCTTCCAAATTTGAATGATCTTTTGTTCATGGAAGTCAATCGCGTTGAGGTATAACTTTTGCCGTTTTTATTTTCTTTTCTTGCTTCCAAGATCATTTTCCCGCTTTGAAAATAAAGATTGTCACCTGCTGTGTAGTATTGCAATTCGTTGTTACCCCAGCCGCAATTGGGACAACCATCCCCCACATCATAATTCCAATTTTCTGCATTGAGCGTTGTTCCGTTGAATTCATCAGCCCAAACCAGATTCATGCCCGGATATGAATTGGGAGTAGTATATCCGGTTTCATTGACTTCAAATTTGGTATCATCATTTAAAATAGATCCTGCGCCAACAGCTGTTAAAATAGTTGCATTGACAGGCTCTGTGAGAATAAGCTGAAAGTCTTCATCTGCTTCTTTGAATTCATCGGCAACAACAGCAACTGCAACTTTAATAGATGTTTCACCAGGCGCAAAAGTGATTGTTTTATCAAGGCTGGTAAAGTCACTTGGTGCGGAAGCGGTTCCGTTCTTGGTTGTTACTTTAACCGTTACGGTTTTGCTGGAAGCATTGCTCAATTGAATGGTAAAATTGAAAGCAGTGGTGCCACTGTTTCCTTCAGCAAGACCGATTGCATCAACCGAGATGGTAGGTGTGGTATCAGCAGGGGGTAGACAGCAATCTGTTCCGCCCTTCTTGCAGGAAACCACCATCAAAAAGAACACAGGGAGAAAGTATTTCATAAGCAAATTATGGAGTGAAGTTAAACAACCCTTGGATACGTTTGTTCAATGATTTTCATCGTGGAAAGTTTATTTTTGCGCGTGCAGAAAAAATCTCCTTATTCCCGCATCGCCATATCTTCCTATTTCTACATGCTTGGATTTATATTTTCAAGCTGGGCTTCACGTATACCACAGGTAAAAGACAAATTTCAGTTGAACGAGGCTGAGCTGGGAGCTGTGCTGTTCATGTTGCCACTGGGCGCTTTGGCAGCTTTGCCCTTCTCGGGTTGGTTGGTGCATAAACTCAGCAGCAAATGGATGTCCATCGCAACTGCACTTGTATACACTGTTTTGTTGTATATGATTGCAGCTGCAACTACCATTTTTTCACTGTCTGTTGCATTGTTTGGATTTGGATTGGTCGGCAATTTTGGAAACATTTCCATGAATACGCAGGGGATTTCCATACAACACCAAATCAACAAACCCATTTTGTCCAGTTTGCATGCCATGTGGAGCATTGGAGCTTTCAGTGCTGCTGCAGTAAGCGGGTGGACCATGCGCATGGGGTACAGCACCAGTATTCATTTTTTGATTGTATCATTGATGGCAGCTTTCATCATCATTGTTGGTTCTTTTCATTTGATTCCAGATGAGGGACTCGGTGATGAAACATCCAAAGTTTTTGTATTGCCCAATAAAAAACTGGTGCTGTTGGGTATCATATGTTTTTGTGTTGCCATGTCTGAAGGAGCCATGGCAGATTGGAGTTCATTGTATTACAGACAAATCATACATCAGCTGAATACCATCAGTACAACGGGTTACACTGCATTTGCCATGTGCATGGCCGCAGGCAGGCTGGCAGGGGATCGGCTGGTGCAATCGTTTAAACATGCAACTGTATTGAAAGCGAACGGCATATTGATTCTAACCGGCATGACCCTTTCGTTGTCTTTTGATTATCCTATGACTGTGATGATCGGATTTGCATTGGTTGGATTTGGTGTATCATCTGTCATTCCGATTGTATACATGCTGGCTGCAAAAAGCAAGGATATGGCGCCTTCTGCTGCTTTGGCTGCCGTCAGCAGTGTTGGATTCACAGGATTTTTAGTGGGTCCTCCACTGATTGGTTTCATCGCACATGAAATTGGATTGAGGATGGCATTGATCATTGTTGCATTGCTGGGTGCAATGATTTTTCTGCTGTCAAAAAAAGTGAAAACAGTCAATCAGTTGTAAGAGGGATCAAGCGGATAGTGAATGACTGGGTGAAACTCCTTTCCCATTTGTTTGACAGATTCTTTCCAGATTTGCGATGGATTTTTATGGAATACGATGGTGGGCTTTGCATCCACCAACAACCAACTCTTCTCTTTCATTTCATCTTTAAGTTGATTTTTCTCCCAACCTGCATATCCCAGGTAAAAACGGATCTCATTGGCCGAAATGGTATTTTCTATAACAAGACGAACTGCGGTTGTGTAATCTCCTCCCCAAAATATTCCATTTGCTATTTCTTTACCGCCATCGATCAGATCAGGGCGTGTATGTAAAAAGTGCATGTTGTCTTTGCCTACAGGTCCACCATTAAATACAGGCATTTTGAAATTTTCAAAATCGGGCAGGTAATCTCCCAGCACATCTTTTGTCAATCGGTTGATTGTAATGCCAAAACTACCTGAACTGTTTTCATGTTCACATATCAATACTACTGAACGCTGAAAGTTGGGGTCTTTCATGAAGGGTTCAGCAATGAGCAATGTGCCACATGAAATATCGATCATAAACCTAAGTTAAATAAATTCCCTTTATTTATCTTTAGATCATTGCGCACTTATTTTTGTTGAATGATGAAGCGAATATTTGGACTGATAACGGTTTTGACTACTGTTTCCCTGATCGGGATCATCATCATTCAATATTCGTGGCTGAAAAATGTGATCGCCATCAAAAATGAGCAGATTGCAAACAAGGTTGAGATGGTGGAGTTTGAGGTGGTTGAATCACTTGTTGAAGAAAAAATGAAGTATGCACCCAACATTCCTCTCGATGTGCTGCCAAAAGGAACACAAGACAGGATTCTTGAACTTTTCGGTCCACAGACGATCGCAGAGCATTTCTCTGTGGAAGATATTCAACAAAAAATCGCAAAGGCCTTTGAAGCAAACGGATTGAAGGGTGCCAAATTTGAATTTGCCGTGTTGTCCAACGTGAATAACATGGGACCAGAATTGGCTTCACCCAATTACATGAAGTTCTATGAAGAGGGGTTAAAGGATTCGGTCAATTACCTTCTGCATGTTTGGCCGTTGATGACATTGCCCGACGAAGAATCCAGGCCTTATATGCCGCAGGAAAAATTGGTGCTTGTTATTTACGACATCAAGGATTTTGTTTTGAGGTCCGTCAGTTGGATGATTCTTTTTGCAGTGATATTTACATTGATCATCATTGCAGCATTTTATCTCACCATACGTACCATTCTCACACAGAAAAAATTAAGTGAGATGAAAACAGATTTCATCAACAACATGACCCATGAATTGAGAACGCCATTGGCTACCATTTCTATTGCTGTTGATACCCTTAAAAATGAAAAAATCATTGGCAACAAAGAACAACTGTTGAGCATTGGACAGATCATCAAAACGGAAAACAACCGGATGAATACGCAGGTTGAGCAGATTCTACAGGCTGCTCAATTGGATGTGAATCAGGTGCTCAAAGACATGAAAGATTTGCAGGTACATGAAGTGTTGCAGAAAATAAAATCTAAATTTTCTCTGCAGGCAGAGGAAAAAAACGCATCCATTGAACTTGATCTTACTGCAACAGAGGATGGTGTAGCCGGACATCCAGTCCATTTCATGAACATGCTCAGCAATCTTGTCGACAATGCTTTGAAATACAGCAGGGAGGGCATTGACCCTGTCATTGCTATTACCACTTTCAATGATAAAAAGAATATTGTAGTTGTAGTCAAAGACAATGGATTGGGGATGAGCAAGGATACCATGTCGAAGGTTTTTGATAAGTTCTACAGGGCCCATACAGGTAATGTGCACAATGTAAAAGGCTTTGGACTCGGATTAAATTATACCAAAAAAATGGTGGAGGCACATCATGGAACCATTGAGGTGAGCAGCACATTGGGTGCAGGCAGCACGTTTACTGTTCGATTGCCGCTTCGCTAAGATCAAAGTTTTATCAGCATTCCATCTCCATAACTTAGAAATCTGTATTTCTCTTGGATGGCAGTCGCATATGCATCTTTCCATTTGTCACCTAAAAAAGCAGAGATGATCAACAACAGGGTTGATTGCGGCTGGTGGAAATTTGTAATCAATCCTTTTGCAAGTTGAAAGGCATACCCAGGAGTGATGCAAATACCAGTATGTCCATGCAGGCTGCCCATCCCCATATCTTTCATTCGATTGACAAGATGTTGCATAACAAATGGGTAGGAAATGGTGTTGAGTTTTGATAATTCGATGTGTTCCCATTGATCAAGATTGTTCATGGCATCAATATCCTTCACTTGATGATATGATTTCAATCCAATCCAATACAGACTTTCCAGGGTTCTCAGCGATGTTGTTCCAACAGGAATGATTGTACATGCTTCATCTGCCAATGTTTCCAATGTCTTGATCGGCACTTCAAAAAATTCCTTGTGCATGGTATGGTCGGCGATGGAAGTTGCAGTCACAGGTTTGAAGGTACCAGCCCCTACATGAAGCGTAACATACGATGTGGTTATATTACTTTGGTACAATTGATTCATCAATTCCTCTGTGAAATGGAGTCCCGCGGTTGGTGCAGCAACAGAACCTTCTGTTTTTGCATAGATGGTTTGATAGCGTTTTACATCTTCCGCAGTGGCAACTCTTTTGATATAGGGGGGCAGGGGGGTATTGCCAACCTTTTCTATCAATGCATAAAAGGGTATGTCCTCGGTCCAGTTGAATGAAACAACAAAATAGTCATCGCTTCTACCAATGAAGCGTGCATGCAATTCAAATGTTTCGCTGATGGATGGATATGCCTGAACAAGCAATTCTTCCTTTTTCCATTTTTTGGATCCTCCAATCAGGCATTTCCAGGTGGCTGTTTTTGTTTGATGCAAAGAACTGTAATCACCACTCAAAGGTTCCAGCAGGAAAATTTCAATCAGTTTTTCTTGTGAAGTTTTGAAGTAAAGCCTGGCCGCAATCACTTTGGTATTATTGAAAACCAGTCTGCTTCCTACGGGAAGATGCTTTGCAAGGTCCTTGTAATGGCTGTGATCAACCTGATCTTTTTCTACAACCATCAATCTGGAAGCATCTCTTTGCTCAAGCGGTGCAAAGGCGATGAGCTCCTCTGGCAAAGGATAATCGAAGTCAGCCGTTTGAAGTGATTGTATGGTTTTTTCTGTCAACATTTTGTAGTAATTCACCTGTTATTCACACCCAAAGTTGATATATACACAGAAAAGGAGGCAAATATCTCTATAATTCAATCCCAGACTGCATTTCAGCTGTGGAAAAATATAGATTGTCGGATTTGGGTATGAAAGTGGGAATTTGTGTTATTTTGTGTCAATAAATGGTTTTTTCATAACTAACTGTAAATGATAGGTTTCATAGGCGAATACGAGGCAACGATTGACAGCAAAGGTAGGTTTCTTCTGCCTGCAGGCATAAAAAAACAGCTGCCTGAGGGTGAATTGCCGGTTTTTGTGATCAACCGTGGATTTGAAAAATGCCTTTCCATGTACCCTATGAAAAGCTGGAACCCGCTGTACGAATCCATCAGCAACCTGAATGACTTCGATCCAAAGGTCAGGGAGTTCAGAAGGTATTTTCTCAATGGAGCCATGCAGATAGAGTTGGACAGTGCCGGGCGAATGTTGTTGCCCAAAAACTTGATGGAACATGCCGGATTGGAGAAGGACATCGTGTTGGTTTCGGCAGTCAACAAAATGGAAATATGGGATAAAAATAAGTATCAGCAGTTCTTTGAAAAATTTTCTCCAGAAACTTTCAGCAACCTGGCTGCTGAAGTGATGGCCAAGAAAGATCAACAATGAAAAATTAAAATTGATGTTGCCTCCCATGCAGAAAGGTGAACAGAGAATGAGCGATGAAAAATCAACCTATCATGTTCCGGTACTGCTGAAAGAGGCGGTGGATGCATTGCAGATGAAGCCTGATGGAGTGTATGTTGACTGTACATTCGGTGGAGGCGGACACGCAAGGGAAATCCTTCGTCAATTGGGTGAAAGTGGAAGGTTGATTGCTTTTGATCAGGATGCAGATGCCAAAAAAAATATTCCTGCTGATACACGCATCTTGTTCATTCCGCACAACTTTCGGCATCTCTCAAAATTTCTGCGACTGCATCACATTTCTCACGTAGATGGAATTCTTGCCGATTTGGGCGTAAGCAGTCACCAGTTTGATGAACCGAGTCGTGGATTTTCCATTCGATTTGATGCTGCTCTGGACATGCGCATGGATCAATCGAGTGATCTGACAGCTTCACAACTCATTCAACAGCTTTCAGCATCTGAACTTCAATGGATTTTCCAAGAGTACGGTGAAGTATCCAATGCAAAAACCTTGGCCAACCTTTTGTATGAACACGGCTTACATGCGTCCATCAAAACAATTGATGAATTCAAGGCTGTGATAGCACCGGTGATCAAAGGTAATCCACATAAGTATTTGGCACAGGTTTTCCAGGCATTGCGAATGGCAGTAAATGATGAGCTGGGAGCATTGAAGGATTTATTGCACCAATCTGTCGATGTGTTGGTTCCTGGGGGACGAATTGCCATCATCACCTTTCACAGCATCGAAGATCGCATGGTGAAACAGTTTTTCAAAACAGGTGATGTGGAACAAGAAAAAGTTGATCCTGTATTTGGTACAAAAGAGGTAAGTCCGTTGCATCCAATATCCAAAAAACCAATTGAACCCAATACAGAAGAAATAAAAAGAAATCCAAGATCCCGCAGTGCAAGATTGAGGGTTGCAGAAAAAAAGTAAATGAACGAGAAAAAAATAAACAGCAGAGAGAACAAGTGGTTTTTCGTCAACCAAGTATGGTTGGTGAAAAATGTGAGATTTTTCTTGTTTTTGGCGGCACTCGCCATATTATATATATACAATGGGCATCATGCTGAACGGGCCATCAAAGACATCAACAAAACATCCAGGGAAATGAAAGACCTGCAGTATGAGTTCAAGATGATCAGAAAGGATTGGATGTTCATGACAAAGCAATCCGAAGTGGTGAAGGCAGTAGAGCCTTTTGGAATCAAAGAAATCAATGAACCTCCAATGACATTGGAGGATACTATAAATAAAACAAAAAAAGCTTCCGATTAATTGGAAACAAAAAAAGACATATTGTGGCGCAGTTACCTCATATACATCATGATGTTGGTGTTGGGGGTTTGCATTTTTGCCAAAGCCTTTTATATACAAAATGCAGAGGGTGCATATTGGCGTTCGCTGAGTGACAGTCTGCATTTGGAGTACAGGGAGATGGACGCAGAGCGAGGAACCATTTACAGTGAAGATGGAAGAATGCTCAGCAGCTCAATACCATTTTTTGATATATACCTGGATTTCGGGGCACAGGGCATACAGGAAAAAAACGGTGAAAGATTGAAACAGCACCTCGACAGTGTAGCCTACCATCTTTCTGCAATCATCGGTGAAAAATCAGAGATCGAATACAAACGCGAGTTGATGGATGTTTTCAATCGTCAGGACAGGTATCATCTCCTGACAAGGAACATTGATTTCAACCAATATCAGTCTTTACGAAGCATAGGGTTCATCAAAAAAAACAAAAACAAAAACGGTTTCATTTTCATTGAAAAAGAAAAAAGGCTGGCACCTTTTGGTTTGTTGGCGAACAGAACAATTGGTTTATCTCGTGAGTACAAAGATTCAACCGGCAACACGGTTACCAAAAATGTCGGTCTCGAAAAAACATATGACAGCTTATTGAAAGGCGTAACAGGCAAGAGATTGGTCAGAAGAATTGCGGGCGGCGCATTTGTACCGGTTGAAGGATCTGAGATTGAGCCAGACAACGGTAAAGATATTGTTACAACGCTCGATGTAAATATCCAGGATATCGCAGAACAGGCTCTGTTGAAAGTGATGACAGAAAACGAATGTACCAATGGCACCTGCATAGTGATGGAGGTAAAAACGGGTAAAATAAAAGCCATTGCAAATCTTGGCAGACAGTCAGACGGCAGTTATGCCGAGGATATGAACTATGCAATTACAAAATCAGAGCCGGGATCAACCTTCAAATTGATCACCATGCTGTCTGCGTTGAATGATCAGTATATCAGCCTATCGCATCACGTCAACATCGAAGGGGGTAAATGGGAGTATAGCGGAAGGACTGTGTGGGACAGTGAGCGTCATCATCATACTGATGTCACTTATCAACAGGCATTTGAATTGAGTTCAAATGTTGGAATGGCAAAACTGGCCGTCAATTATTACGGAAGAAATCCTTCGAAATTTATTGCGCATCTAGAAAAGCTTCAATTGAACAAGCCAACTGGAATTGATCTTATTGGAGAATCGAATCCGTCCATTCCTCGTCCGGGTAGTAAATATTGGAGCAATGTATCACTTCCCTGGATGGGATTTGGTTACTCTATTGCTATTTCACCACTGCAGACCCTGATGGTGTACAATGCTGTAGCCAACAAGGGTAAAATGATGAAGCCATATTTGGTCAATGCCATCATGAAAGATGGATTGAACATCAAAACATTCGGACCGGTTGTATTGAATGATTCGATATGCAGTCAAAAAACCCTGGATCAATTGAAAACTTGTTTGGAGGGTGTTGTTATTGCAGGGACAGCTAAAAGTTTATATGATCCAAACTTTCCGATTGCCGGAAAAACAGGCACTGCACAGGTTGCCAACGGAAACAAGGGATATACAGAACATATTTATCAGTCTTCATTTGCTGGATATTTTCCTGCTGATGCTCCAAAATATTCCTGTATTGTGGTCATTAAAAACAAACCATTCGCTCCAAGGTATTATGGCGCACAGATTGCCGGTCCCGTATTCAGAACCATTGCCAATAAACTGTATACCATCGACCGTGATTTATATAAATACTACAAACATCCAGTGTTGATTGATACAATGCGTAAATCGACCAAAGGCAATCCATCTGATCACAGACTGATTGCACAAAAAATCGATTCCAAGAAAAAGGATGCGAGGATGCAATATCTGCCAAATCATATTTCTTCCGGCACAATGCCGGATCTGAATGGTTATGGATTGAAGGATGCTTTGGAAATTTTGGAAAACCAGGAAGTGCAAGTTGTTGCATATGGGAAAGGTAAAGTAGTAGCTCAATCTATTCCGGCAGGATCAGCACTTCAAAAAGGCCAGACAGTTTATTTAAATCTCGGATCCAAAACAGATAGACCCTGATGAAGCAATTGCAGGACATATTATATAAAATCAGTTTGCAGACTGTTGTCGGTCCAACAGCCATACCTGTTTCATCAGTTGAGATAGATTCAAGACGCATACAAAAAGGATCCTGTTTTGTTGCAGTCAAGGGAGTTGCAGGTGATGGACATCTCTACATTTCTGATGCCATTGCTGCCGGTGCTGTTGCCATTGTATGTGAGGAGTTTCCAGCAACAACAGTTCCCCATGTTACCTACGTGCAAACCAGTGATGCTGCAAAAGCAGCAGGTTTGATCTGTCATGCATTTCATGGATATCCAACACAATCATTCAAACTGGTTGGTATAACAGGTACAAATGGCAAAACCACCGTTGCAACTGTATTGTTCAATCTCTGCAGAGAGATGGGGATTTCAGCAGGACTGATCTCTACTGTGAACAACAGAATCAATGATGAAATACTTGCTGCTACCCATACGACACCAGATGTATCATCTCTCAATCAACTCCTTCATCACATGTCAAATGCAGGTTGTGAATATGTGTTCATGGAGGTCAGCAGCCACGCTATTCACCAGCAAAGAATCAGTGGATTGCATTTCACGGGGGCCGTGTTTACCAATATCACCCATGATCATTTAGACTATCACAAAACATTTGATGAATACAGACGAGTCAAAAAAATGTTTTTTGATCATCTCTCTCCTGCATCCTTTTGTATTACCAATGAGGATGATAAAAACGGTAACTACATGCTGCAGAATGCTGCAGCCAGGAAATATTCCTACAGCCTGAAAAATGCTGCTGATTTCAAAGGGAAAATCATAGACAACAGCATCATGGGACTCCATATGTTGATCAATGATCAGGAGGTGATGTTCAGATTGATAGGAGAATTCAATGCATATAATCTGTTGGCTGTCTACGGAACAGCTGTTTCACTTGGATTCGATAAGCAAGAAGTTTTGAGGGTCATGTCTAACCTGCAAGGTGCAGAAGGGAGATTCGACTGGTCGCTCTCGCCTCAGGAAGGTGTCATTGGAATCGTTGATTACGCGCATACTCCAGATGCATTGCTGAATGTATTGACAACAATCAAAAAATTTCAGAAAGGATATGAGCAGGTTATAACAGTAGTTGGCTGTGGAGGCGACAGAGATAAGACAAAGCGCAAAGCAATGGGTGCAACCGCAGCCATGTACAGCAACAAAGCTATCCTGACCTCAGACAATCCAAGAACAGAAAATCCGTCGCAAATTTTGATCGATATGAAAGAGGATTTGACACTCGATCTGATGAAAAAAGTTGTTACCGTGGAGGACAGGAGAGAAGCCATCAGAATGGCTGTCATGCTTGCGAAAAAAGATGACATCATTTTGGTTGCTGGTAAGGGTCATGAGAAATACCAGGAAATCAAGGGTGTAAAATTTCCTTTTGATGACAAAGCAGTTTTATTAGAAGCATTCAAAGAGTTAGATAAATAGGCAAATATGTTGTACCACTTATATCAATGGTTGCAGAGCGAGGGATTGAAAATACCCGGCATAGGTATTTTTCAATTCATCACATTCAGGTCTATGATGGCCATCTTGCTTTCATTGTTCATCACGCTTGTTTATGGCAAAAGAATCATTCTATTTCTGCAAAAAAAACAAGTTGGAGAAAGTGTACGTGAGTTGGGTTTGCAGGGAGAAGAGCAAAAGAAAGGAACTCCAACAATGGGTGGATTCATCATACTGCTTGGAATTCTCATTCCAACTTTATTGTTCGCAAATCTCGATAAGGTATATATCAAATTATTATTGCTCAGTACTGTTTGGTTGGGACTCGTTGGGTTTGTGGATGATTATTTGAAACTAAGGGCAAAAAGACTTTCACAGGAACAGGGTATTCCTTATAAAAAAGGGGATAAAGATGGATTGGCTGGTTGGTTCAAGGTGCTGGGACAAGTTGGATTGGGGATCATCATCAGTATTACGTTGTTGTTCAATGACAATGTAAAAGTCATGCGTGAGTACAAAGGAAATAACAAGCCTGCAAATGCAACAGTGGTGAAGTTTCAAGGTGGGGAGAGATATTTTGTAAAAGCAAATGAGCCTGTTACAACCATCCCCTTTATTAAAAATCATGAATTCAACTATGCAAGATTGTTGCCTGCGGGTCTACGTCAATATGGATGGGTG
The DNA here is from genome assembly GCA_041183265.1 of Bacteroidota bacterium. Lineage (GTDB taxonomy): Bacteria > Bacteroidota > Bacteroidia > Chitinophagales > Chitinophagaceae > Pollutibacter. Next base: position 24,256 of record JBEGMC010000057.1, on the reverse strand, counting down.
GTTTACATGTTGGTGATCATATTTATCGTGACAGCTGTTTCGAACGGCGCAAACATCACTGATGGATTAGACGGACTGGCCACAGGTGTTTCTGCAATCATTGGAGTTTGTCTGGCATTGTTTGCATATGCAAGCGGCAACTTGATTTTTGCCGATTACCTCAATATCATGTACATACCTAATTTGGGTGAGGTCTCCATTTTTATTGCTGCAATGATTGGGGCTTGTATCGGTTTCCTGTGGTACAATACATATCCTGCGCAGGTTTTCATGGGAGATACAGGAAGTCTCGCTTTGGGCGGAATCATTGCTTCTCTTGCCATCATGGTTAGAAAGGAATTGCTGATTCCTATATTCTGTGCTGTTTTCCTGGTGGAAAATCTGAGCGTGATCATTCAGGTAAGCTATTTCAAATACACAAAGAAAAAGTATGGTGAAGGGCGAAGGGTTTTCTTGATGAGTCCCTTGCATCATCATTTTCAAAAGAAGGGATATCACGAAAGCAAGATAGCGGTTCGATTTTGGATCATCACTTTGTTGTTTGTGGTATTTGCCGTGATGTCATTAAAAATGAGATAAGGATGAGTAAGAAGATTGTCATATTGGGTGCAGGTGAAAGCGGAGTGGGCGCAGCTTTGTTGTGCAAACAACAGGGATATGATGTCTTTGTATCTGATGGAGGAAAAATTCAACCTCATTTTGAAAAGGAGCTTTTGGAACATCAAATTGAATTTGAACAAGGGTCACATGACCATGCAAGAATAATGGATGCAACTGAAGTGATGAAGAGTCCGGGTATTCCTCATAAAACTGAAATAGTTAAAAAGATTGCTGAGCAGGGAATTCAGATCATCAGTGAAATGGAATTGGCCTACCGTCACAAAGGAGACAGCAAGATCATAGGAATCACTGGAAGCAATGGAAAAACAACGACCACCTCACTTATTTATCAGATATGCAAAAAAGGCGGCATGGATTGTGCGCTGGTTGGGAATATTGGAAATTCGATTGCCAGGCAAATCGCCATCGATCCCAAGCCCTTGTATGTTGTTGAGATAAGCAGTTTTCAATTGGATGATATCATATCCTTCAGGCCAGATGTTGCGGTGCTGACCAATATCACAGAGGATCATTTGGACAGGTATGATTATGATTTCAACAAGTATATCCGTTCAAAATTCAATATCACAAAAAACCAAACAGCGTTGGATTTCTTCATTTACAATGCCGATGATCCAGTAACTGCTGCACAACTTACTCATTACCCCATACATTCTAAACCACTCCCCATCAGTATGCAAAGAGAAATGCCAAAAGGAGCACACATCAAGGAAGGTAAAATGACTGTAACCCACGGTGATTCATTTTCCATGAGCATTTTTGATTTCGCACTCAAAGGAAAGCACAATCAGTACAATTCCATGGCAGCAGCTGTCGCAGGATCTGTGATTGGCATACGCAAAGAAAAAATAAGAGATGCAGTTGCATCCTTTGAGAGTCTCGAACATCGGATGGAAATGGTTGCAACTGTGCGAGGAATCGATTTTATCAATGATTCAAAAGCTACCAATGTAAACAGTACCTGGTTTGCATTGGAGAGCATGGAAAAGCCCGTTACACTGATTTTGGGTGGAGTTGACAAGGGGAATGATTATGACTTGATCAAAGACATGGTTGCAGAAAAAGTAAAAGCGATCGTATGCATGGGAGTTGATAATTCCAAAATCCATGCTGCTTTTGATGGAATCGTAGGAAAGATCATTGATACAAACAATGCGGAAGATGCTGTAAAGCAGGCTTACGAAATCTCTCAGAAAGGTGATGTCGTGTTGCTCAGTCCAGCATGTGCAAGCTTTGATTTATTTAAGAATTATGAGGACAGAGGACAGCAATTTAAAAAAGCAGTGAAAGAATTGTAATACATGCAAGCAGAGGGAATAGATATCAAACAATATTCGTTTTCGAGCATTTCGAAAAGAACCAAGGGTGACAAAGTCATCTGGACATTGGTTGTATTGTTGACTTTGGTGAGCCTCTTGGCAGTATACAGCAGCACCGGTACACTTGCTTATAAATTATCAAAAAGTACTGAGTCCTATTTGTTCAAACAAATTGTATTCATCGCGATAGGAGTCGCCATCATTTACTTCGCTCATCTGGTGAATTATACTTTTTATTCAAAGGTTGCACAGATTTTGTATATCATTTCAATTCCTTTGCTTCTTTACACATTGTTTTTCGGAACAAATCTGAATGATGCCAATCGCTGGATTCGATTGCCTATCATCAATTTGACATTCCAAACTTCAGATTTGGCAAAGCTGGCTTTGTTCATGTATTTGGGCCGACAATTGAGCAAACGTCAAGAAACCATCAAAGATTTTAAAACAGGATTCCTCCCTGTCATAACACCTGTGATCATCATATGTGCATTGATTGCACCTGCAAATCTTTCAACCGCTTTGCTGACCGGTGCTACCAGCATGCTCCTGCTCTTCATTGGCAGGGTAAGCATCAAGCATCTTTTATTGGTTATAATGATCGCGCTGCTTCCCATCATGATGCTGATAGGTTTTGCGAGGATGTATTACAATGAAGAAACTGGTAAATCTGACCCACTTCCTGCAGCATTGACCAAGGGTCGTGTAGAAACATGGATCAAACGTGTACAGAATTTCATGTATGCCGACAAGACGGAAGCTTCTTTCCAAGTTCAGCAAGCAAAAATTGCCATCGCAAAAGGCAGATGGGTTGGATTGGGTCCGGGTAACAGCCAGGCAAGAAATTTTCTGCCACATCCTTATTCGGATTTTATATACGCAATCATCATTGAGGAGTATGGTTTGATGGGCGGGGCATTGATCTTGATGATCTATTTGCTATTCCTGTACAGATGTCTCAGCATCATGCGCAGGTGTCCCTATGCATTTGGAGCATTCCTCTCATTGGGATTGAGTTTCACATTGGTTATTCAGGCAATGGCAAATATGGCAGTAAACGTCAACTTGTTTCCGGTAACCGGTGTGACGTTGCCATTGGTCAGCATGGGCGGCAGTTCATTCCTGTTTACTTGTCTCGCGATTGGAATCATTCTCAGTGTGGCAAGAAATGTTGAAATCATGGAGGGTAAACTGCAACCTGAAACATCAAAAGAAGAAGGAGGAGAAGCATGAAAACCTTGAAAGTGATCATAGCAGGAGGCGGAACAGGCGGTCATATTTTTCCTGCCATTGCGGTTGCCAATGCTTTAAAAAAACTATATGCACCCGTTGAAATTTTGTTTGTAGGTGCAAAAGGTAAAATGGAGATGGAGAAAGTGCCACAAGCTGGATTCAATATTGAGGGCATTGATATTGCAGGATTCAATCGATCCCAGCTCTGGAAAAACTGGAGTCTTCCGTATAAACTGATATTGAGTTTTATACAGGTTAAAAAAATTTTTAAATCATTTCATCCTGATGCCGTTTTTGGTGTGGGGGGATATTCGAGTTATCCGGTTTTGCGTTATGCCCAACAGAAAGGCATTCCCAATTTTTTGCATGAAGCCAACTCATATGCCGGAAAGGCAAATATCATGCTCGGCAAAAATGCAACCATGGTTATGGTTGCTACAGGGGGCATGGAAAAGTTTTTCCCGTCAGATAAAATCATTCATACTGGAAATCCCGTCAGGTCCGAGATCAATGGTACTGCAGTTAACATGGAAAATGCATTTGAGTATTTCGGATTGAAGAAGGGGCTTCCCACTGTATTGATCATGGGTGGAAGTTTAGGTGCAAAAAGCATCAACCAGGCAATGTCAGCCGGACTATCCAGATTGATTGACAATGGGATTCAGGTGATTTGGCAAACAGGAAAAGGAAATTTGAACCTGCTTGATCCTGCACTGAGAAAAAATAAAATGGGATGTATCACCGAATTTATATCAAAGATGGATTATGCATATGCAGCAGCAGATTTGGTGGTATCAAGAGCTGGTGCCATCGCCATTGCTGAGATCTGTGCAACCGGAAAGGCATCCATCCTGGTGCCTTATCCACTTGCTGCGGAGGATCACCAAACTGCCAATGCGATGACACTTGTAAAGGAAGGTGCAGCGATCCTGATCAAGGATGCAGATGTATCAGCGCAACTGACAGATACCATCCTTTCCATGGTCAATGACAAAGAAAAAATAAATGCCATCGGTCAAGCTGCATCAACATTGTTTACAGCAGATGCAGATACACGGATTGCAAAAGAAATCATCAACAGTGTAAAAGAATCATGATTGGGCGAATCAACATATCGAATATTCACAGCGTCTATTTCATAGGGATAGGAGGAATTGGCATGAGTGCCATTGCCCGTTACTTTCTTTCCCTTGGAATCAAAGTATTCGGATATGATAAAACATCAACAGCATTGACAAATGCATTGGTGCAGGAAGGAGCGCTCATCGGTTTTGAAGATAATCCAGCTGCTTGTCCCGCAGATGTCGACATGGTTGTTTATACTCCTGCCATTCCTGCAGATTCAGCGATCAAGCAATTTTACGCTCAGTTGAACTTGCCTTTGCTGAAAAGAAGTGATGTGCTTGGAATCATCTCTGATAATTCTTTCAATATATGCATTGCCGGGACACACGGTAAAACAACCATCAGCACCATGGTTGCACATATATTAAGAGATGCTCATTATGGATGCAATGCTTTTCTCGGCGGCATATCATCCAATTATGGAACAAATTTCTGGAGCAGTGAAAAAAATTGTACCGTTATTGAAGCAGATGAATATGATAGAAGTTTTCTGAAACTTCATCCCAATATCATTGCCATCACAGCGATGGATGCTGATCACCTCGATATTTATGGAACCGCAGAGGCCATGGAGGATGCATTTCTTGCTTTTGCATCCAAACTGGATGATCAGGGATTGCTGCTGACAAAAAAGGGACTCCCACGAGAGGGTTCTTTTGCAGCCAAACAGCACTTCACCTATCATCTTACCGATGCAGATGCAGATATATATACAAGTGAATTGACCATTTCTGATGGAGGCTATCAATACAACGTAATTGGACCGGGGTGGACATTGAACCGTGTGAGATTGAACATGGGCGGAAAGCATAATATTGAAAACAGTCTGGTTGCGATCGCTATTGCTAAATACCTCCAAGTTGAAGATGAGCGCATATTGAGTGCCATTGACGCTTTCAAGGGTGTTAAAAGAAGATTCGAATACATTGTCAAAAATGAAAAGGTTGTCTATATAGATGATTATGCGCATCATCCAGAAGAGCTGCGAGCCTTGATTGATGGCGTCAGGGGATTGTATCCTGACAGAAAAATTACAGTTGTTTTTCAGCCGCACCTGTACAGCAGAACGCGTGACTTTGCTGCTGGTTTTGCAGAGAGCCTCTCTATGGCAGATGAAGTTGCCATCATGCCCATATATCCGGCAAGGGAAAAGCCAATGGAGGGAGTCAGCAGCGAGATGATTGCCCGTAAAATGCAGGTCCCCGTTTCATTGTTGAAAGAAAACAATCTTTTGAAATTTATAGAAGAATCCCATCCATCGTTGCTTGTGACAGCCGGTGCAGGAGACATTGATCAATCTATTGCGTCTATCAAAAAATTATTGCTGCATCAATGATTAAGAAATCAACCATATTAAAAATATTCAATATTCTTTTTTGGCTGATCATCGGTTCAGGACTCTCATTTTTGCTGATCAGTGGAATTGTAAAAGAGCAGGCAAATCAATGCAAAGAAGTGCAAATTGATTTCAAGGATGAAAAATTGATCAATATGATTGATCGCAAGGAGGTCTATGCTTCTCTCTGGCCTGGTCGTGCAGCACAGTATCCGCTCGGGAAAAATACATCTGCTTTCAATCTGTTTGAACTGGAAAACACACTTTCGAAAAATCCTTGGGTAGAGGATGCGGATGTGTATTTTGACAACCAGCACATACTTCATGTTGACATCAAACAGAAAAATCCTGTCGCGAGACTGTTTACGGCAGAAGGATACTCATACTATCTGGATGATCGATACAATCTATTGCCACTGAAGCAAACCGATCATATTGTACTGCCTGTTTTTACCAATTTCTATTTGAATCCAGCAGGCATTAAAAAGACGGACAGCATCCTGCTTGCAAGGGTAGTCAGCCTATCACATTTCATCAGCAAAGATCCATTTTGGCTTGCACAGATTGAGTCGGTCTATATCCGTCCCGACAATGGCTTTGAACTCTCAACACAAGTAGGTGATCATGCAGTGGATCTTGGAATTCGAGATGAATGGGAGCCAATGTTCAAGAAACTCAAACTGCTTTATCAAAAGTTCAGCCAAGAGGATTCATGGAGCCGTTATGCACTGATCAATCTACAATTCAAAGATCAGGTGGTATGTGAAAAGTCGGGTGCAAAGCTCTTTAATGCAGATACTGTTCATTTGGATTCAACACAGTTGAATCAACAAATAGCCAATCAAATCAACCCAAAATACAAACCCCAGTAAAAAGTGAATTATGACACATGAACAACCCATTATTGTAGGACTTGACATTGGTACAACAAAAATTGCTGCCATAGCAGGACGCAAAAATGAATTTGGTAAGCTCGAGATCTTGGGATTCGGACTTGCCAACAGCAATGGTGTTCAACACGGCATGGTGTTGAACATTGATCAAACCATCAAAGCAATTGAAACGGCTTTGAAGAATTGTTATGAATCCAATCCGGGATTGGAAATCAATGAGGTCTATGTCGGTATTGCCGGCCATCACATCAAAAGCCTTCAAACAAGGGGGGATATAGTTAGGCGGTCTACTGAAGACGAAATCAAACAGTTTGAAATTGATCAGCTGATTGCAGATCAATACAAAACATATATACCGGCCGGTGATCAAATCATAGATGTGATTCCGCAGGAGTATACTGTCGATAATATTCAAAATATTTCAGATCCGATTGGTTATACTGGGGTTAAAGTCGGAGCTAATTTTCATATTATCACAGGCGATAGAAATGCAATCAGAAATATCAACAGAAGTGTTGAAAAAGCCGGATTGAAAGTAAAAGACCTGATGCTGCAGCCCCTTGCCTCTTCCGCTGCTGTTATGAGTGAGCAAGACATCGAAGCCGGAATTGCCATTTTGGATATTGGTGGTGGGACAACTGATCTCGCAGTTTTCTATGAAGGAATCCTGAAACATACCGCTGTGATTCCATTCGGTGGTGAAAACATTACCAATGATATCAAAATGGGACTCGGCGTTTTGAAAACACAGGCAGAACTGATGAAAGTTCAATATGGCAGCGCACTTTCTGATGCGGCACAGGCAAATGCATTCATCAAAATACCTGGCTTGCGCGGTTTGCCTTCCAGAGAAATCAGTGTAAAAAATTTGGCTTCCATCATCCAGGCAAGAATGAGTGAAATCCTTGCATTCGTGACTTTCCACTTGAAGCAAGTTGGACTCGATAATAAAATGCTGAATGGAGGCATTGTATTGACCGGTGGCGGATCACAACTCAAACACCTGATACAGCTTACAGAATATGCGACTGGATTGAATGCGAGAATTGGATATCCGAACGAGCATTTGGCAACCAATCATATTGCAGAGCTTCAAAAGCCGATGTATGCTACCTGTATTGGATTGATCCTGAAAGGATACAATGTTTATGAAAACAATTACAACCGTCTTCATCCCGAAGAAAAGCGTCCATTGATACGCCCCAACAATTCGGCCACTGAAGGTGAGGATACCATCGTAGTTGAAGCTGTTCCAATGAAAGGGCGTAAAACGCTTTCCGATTTTATGAACAGCATCAAAGACGGACTCATTGATTTATTCAAAGAAGAAGACGACAAACAACTCCTATAAATTCCAACACTTAAAAACCCATTAACCATGATACAATTCGATCTCCCAAAAGAACAATCTTCCATCATCAAAGTAATCGGTGTAGGCGGCGGTGGCAGCAATGCTGTTAACTACATGCACAGTTTAGGTATTGAAGGTGTAGATTTCATTGTTTGCAATACAGACGCACAGGCATTGGCCCTGAGCAAAGTGCCCAACAAGGTTCAGCTTGGACCTTCACTCACACAGGGATTGGGTGCCGGTGCCAATCCGGAAATTGGTAAACAAGCAACAGAGGAGAGTCTTGAAGAGATAAGAAGAATTTTGGAAGTAAATACAAAGATGGCATTCATCACAGCCGGCATGGGTGGTGGAACAGGTACTGGCGGTGCACCGATTGTATCAAAGATTTGCAAAGACATGGGTATCCTTACAGTAGGTATTGTAACAACCCCTTTTTCTTATGAAGGAAAAAAGAGGGCTGCACATGCGGAAAAGGGTATCATGGAATTGAGGAGTCAGGTGGATACCTTGTTGGTGATCAGCAATGATAAACTGAGACATCAGTTCGGAAACCTTACCATGAGTGCTGCATTGTCGACTGCAGACAACGTACTGGCAACTGCTGCCAAATGCATTACAGATGTCATCAACGCTACAGGACAAATCAATGTCGATTTTGCTGATGTATGTACAGTAATGAGAAATGGAGGAGTTGCAATACTTGGAAGTGCACGCGCAAATGGTGAAAACAGAGCACACATCGCAATTGAACATGCATTGAATTCACCACTGTTGAATGACAACAACATCAATGGTGCAAAATGGGTGTTGATCAATATCAATTCCAAAACTGGTGACCATGAATTTACCATGGATGAGGTTGAAACCATTCAACAATATCTGCTCACACAGGCAGGTCCTGATACAGATGTAATTCTCGGTTTGGGGTACGACGAGTCTTTGGGTGAAGACATCAGTGTGACAATCATTGCAACAGGATTCGAACAAAAATCACCTTTTGGCGAATCAAAGCCCGTAGAGCAGAAAGCTGTTCAGGAGGAGCGTATCATGTTTACACTGGATGTGGCTCCAAAGCCCATCGCGGAGCCCGTCAAACTCATCGTGGAAGAACCTGAGATGGTTGTGGAGGCTGCAGTCGAAAAACTGGAGGAAAAGATTGTGGATGTGAGGGAAAATTTCGTAGAGGCACTTACCCCATTGGTTGTGGAAGAGGAAGTTGAAGTTACTGTTCTTTCTTCTGAGGACATGATCATTGAAGAGGAGAAACCGATCGTGATTGAATTTGAGATCCAACAACCCGAATCGGTTATTCAAGAGACTGTAATTGCCCCAGTTCAAACAGAATTGCCAACGGAGGAAATCATTCAGGAAATCAAAGAGGAGATTCTGGAGAAAACAACAGGTTTCTTGGTAAAGCCATCTGTTATTTATGCGGACGATATCCAAACAGTAGAAGAACAACCGATCGCAGAAGCTGCAACTGTTCAACAAGTTATGGAAACCGTTGCCTTGGATGTTGAAGCCAAGAAGGATATGCAAATCGAAGAGCAACCTTCAATGGAAATCAGTCAGCCTGTTGCGGAGACAGTACCAGATGCTGAAGAGGAAATGATGCAAATTGTTTACCATGAGGCTCCTGCAATGGAAGTCAGCACCGAAACCTTTGTAGAAGAACCTGTCATTCCAACTGCTGCAACAATCGATAGTCCAATGGCAGCATTTGACGAGGCAGAGGCACAAAAATTGAGAGCTGCTGAGCGTTTATACAAACTCAGGAACCTTTCATTTAATTTCAATGCTGCTGATCCGAACAATGAATACGACAGCATTCCTGCCTATGTGAGACACAATTTGCAAGTCCACAATACAACCCTTGCATCTGTTGAAAAGTTCTACTCGAGCTATTCAGTTGGAACAGATGATCAAAACAATACCCAGATCAGTACGATCAATACTTTTTTGGAGGGCAAAAAACCTGACTGATATTCAGCATGACCAAAACAAACAGCCAGCCCCATTTTTATGGGGCTTTTTGTTTATTGGAATCTTCTTGGTTGATGTATTTTTGTAAAAATTTTCCCCATGCCAACGGTACTTATAACAGGTGGAACCGGAATGATTGGAACAGCCCTCAGCAGATTGCTGCTGCAACAAGGGTATGATGTCATCATCCTGTCGCGCAATCCAATTGAAACGGCTTCTGCCTACAAAGCAACATCCTTACAAAACAGTTTTCGTCCGAGTGGGAAAATCTTCTATGCCAGATGGGATACTGAAAAAATGTTCATTGATCCACAAGCACTTGCTCAAGCCGATTACATCGTGCATTTGGCAGGTGAGGGTGTTGCAAAAAAACGGTGGACCAAAAAACGAAAAGAAGAAATCAAAAAAAGTCGAACAACATCCAGCGAATTATTGGTGAAGTCCTTGTCAAGTCAGCCAAACAAAGTAAAGGCTGTGATCAGTGCATCTGCCATTGGATGGTATGGTTCAGATACAGGAACGCCATTCAAAGAAACAGATCCTGTTTCAATGGATTTTCTGGGCGAAACATGCAAAGCCTGGGAGGAAAGCATCGAACAGGTTAGCACATTGGGTAAAAGGCTTGTAAAATTCAGACTAGGACTCGCACTGAGCAATGAGGGAGGCGCATTGGTTGAGTTCAAAAGACCAGTACGTTTTGGCATCGCAGCCATCCTGGGATCAGGCAATCAAATATACAGTTGGATCCACATTGATGATCTTTGCAGGGCATTTTTGCATGCCATTGAAACGCCAGCATTAGAAGGTGTATATAATTTGGTAGCACCAGAACCTGTTTCCAACAGGGAAATGGTGCTTGGTATTGCACATGCCATGAATGGGCAAATGTTCCTGCCATTCAGGGTGCCCTCATTTCTATTGAAGTGGATATTGGGTGAGATGAGTGTTGAAGTTCTTAAAAGTGCAACGGTCGACGCAAGCAAGATACAAGCATCAGGATTCAACTTCATCTATTCAAATATCAAGAGTGCGATGCGTCATCTCATCGGCTAAACGCTGGCAAGAATAGTTTGAAATGCAGTTACTTCAAGCGTGTATTTTGTCCCCATTTGAATAGCAACATTTTCTTTTTCATGACTGATGGGAAAACCAAAGCAGGTTGGAAAGTCAAATTCCTTGATTTGATCAAAAATAATTTCATAAGCCGTTTTTCCAAAATGCCTGTCGGTATCTTTGCAGTCGGTGAATCCTCCCACTATCAGTCCTTTTACCTGATCTAATTTTCCGCTCCTTTTGAGTTGAAGCATCATCCGGTCGATGTTGTAAAGTTGCTCTCCTACATCTTCAATGAATAATATTTTTCCTCTGGTGTCTAGTTCAGCATTTGTTCCGATACCATGTGCCAACAGGCATAAATTACCCCCTGTGATACTGGCAGTGACTTTTCCTGTATTGTTCATTCGATGGTAGTCGGCTTGGAAAACAGTTGGCTTACCCTCTAAAACATCTTTCAGTGAAAGCGTAAACATATTTTCGCCATTGTCGTGAAGGAATGCACCACACATCGGACCATGGATAGAGGATATTTTCAAATTCCTTTGTATGAAAGTGTGGAGAATGGTAATGTCGCTGAATCCAATGATCCATTTTGGTTTTGCAACAAAACGTTTGAAGTTGATCTGATCCAATATTCTGCTGGTGCCATAGCCTCCTCTTCCAAAAAGGATGGCTTTGATCTCTTTATCATCCAACATCGATTGCAGATCAGTTCTTCTTTCTTCGTCAGTTCCGGAAAAATAATTGGCAGATTTTCCACCAACTGTTTTGCCAATTTTCACTTTGTAACCCCATTTTTTGAGCGTAGAAATACAAGCAGTGATTTTGTCTTTGGGCATGTAGCCAGCTGGACAAACAATTCCGATGGTATCTCCTTTTTTTAAGAATGGCGGGACTTTCATGCTATAAAAGTAACGTCAATTATTTAAAATCACTCAGAGCCTTTCACCACATTTGATTATTTTTGCGCCACAGTGAAATTTTGACATGCAGCCCAAAAGATATTTGATCACCTCTGCACTTCCTTATGCAAATGGCCTGAAACACATCGGGCACCTTGCTGGTGCATATATTCCTGCGGATATTTATGTAAGATACCTGCGTGCTCAAAAGAGAGAGGTGGTTTTTGTTTGTGGCAGTGATGAACATGGCACCGCGATTCCTATTCAAGCAATGAGGGAGCAAACAACTGCTCAGGAAATCATTGACAAATATCATAAAGCAATGAAAGAGGACTTCTCTGATCTGCACATCAGTTTTGATGTATACGATCGTACTTCCTCTCCTTTGCACCATGAAACAGCTCAGGAATTTTTTACATACCTGCATGAGCGAAATGAGTTGGAAACAAAGGAAACGGAGCAGTTTTATGATGAGGCATCCAACACATTTTTAGCCGATCGCTTTATCAAGGGCACTTGTCCCAAGTGTAAAAGTGATCGTGCATTTGGTGATCAGTGCGAAACTTGCGGCTCTGCATTGAGTCCTGATGAGCTGATCAATCCTGTCAGTACCATCAGTGGCAATGCGCCAATTAAAAAGAAAACATCACATTGGTACCTGCCCCTTGCAAAACATGAATCTTTTTTACGTGAGTGGATTCTGCAGCAACACCGGGATGACTGGCGTGCCTCAGTAGTGGGGCAATGCAAAAGCTGGATTGACGGGGGACTCCAATCAAGGGCTGTCACACGCGATTTGGACTGGGGTGTGAAAGTGCCTTTAAAAGCTGCAGATGGTAAAGTATTGTACGTCTGGTTTGATGCTCCCATCGGTTATATATCTGCCACAAAACAGTGGGCACTGGAGAATGGTAAAGATTGGAAGCCCTATTGGTATGATGCCGATACGCAGTTGGTTCATTTCATTGGCAAGGATAATATTGTTTTTCATTGCATCATTTTTCCTGTGATGCTCAAATTGCATGGAAATATTTTGCCAACCAATGTTCCAGCAAATGAGTTTCTGAATTTGGAAGGCGATAAAATGAGCACCAGCAGAAACTGGAAGTTGGAGATGAGAGATTACATCAACGATTTCGTAAAAAAAGAAAATGGAGGTAATCAGTGTGTTGACATGTTGCGGTATTATCTCACACAAATTGCTCCTGAAACAAAAGACAGTGAGTTTACTTGGAAGGGTTTTCAAGACGCTGTCAACAGTGAGTTGGTGGCCATCTTCGGTAATTTTGTCAACCGAACTTTTGTCCTCATGCATAAGTTATGCGGAGGCAAAGTGCCTGCCTATCACACGGAAATTGAGGATGCTGTTGATCGTCAACTGAGAGAGGATATACAGCAAGCCCAAAAAAAGATCGAAGATTCATTGGAGCACTATCGATTCAGAGAAGCATTGTTTGAAGTGATTGATCTGGCCCGCAAAGGCAATAAATACATGCAGGAAAAAGAGCCTTGGATCAAGGTAAAATCTCTCCAGGAAAATCCATTGAATCAGCAGTTGATCGATAATTGTCTTCATAACTGTCTGCAATTGACAGCCAATCTCGCCATCCTTATCCATCCGTTTCTACCAAGCACTGCAGTTCAAATGTGCAAGATGATGAAAGTGGTTGAGAAAATGCTCGATTGGTCAAATGCCGGCAGTCTGAAATTATTGAGTGTAGGTTACAGCTTGCGCGAGCCACAGTTACTGTTCAGAAAAATTGAAGATGAAGAGGTCTCTACCCAAATCAATAAATTGAAATCAGCCTCTATGTCAAACACAGATATGTCTGTTTCCTCAAATGGCAGTGATTTCCTGCCTCTAAAGCCTGAAATCACGATCGATGACTTTGGAAAAATAGATCTCCGAACTGGGGTAATACTTTCTGCTCAAAAAGTACCCAAGGCAGACAAATTGTTGCAACTGGAAATAGATCTCGGTTTTGAGAAACGCACCATCCTCTCCGGCATTGCCATGCATTTTTCACCAGAGGAGGTGATTGGGAAACAGGTGATCGTTGTTGCCAACCTTGCTCCACGTAAGATGCGTGGCATCGACAGCAATGGCATGATCTTGATGGCTGAAGATCTAACTGGTAAGTTGCATTTCGCTCATGCAGGAAACCTCGCAAGCGGCGGTTGGAAGGTTTCATAAGCAACCATTTTTCAAAATAATCGATTTCAAAATAATGTAACTTTAAGTTACATCATGCAGTTTATTGCGTGCATGGATCTCTCATAATTAAAGTTCCTGTACATGAAACCCAGTATAAAGAAAGTCGCAGTTTTGGGAAGTGGCGTGATGGGGTCACGCATTGCCTGTCATTTTGCAAACATTGGCATACAAGTTTTGCTGCTGGATATTCCTTCCCCCGGATCAACATCCGCAGACCAAACATCTGTTAAAAATAAATTGGTCAACGATGCATTGGCTGCTGCAATCAAGTCCAATCCATCACCCGTATTTACCAAAGAGGTATCAAAGCTGATCACCACAGGAAATTTTGACGATGATCTTTCGCTTATCAATCAGTGCGATTGGATTTTAGAAGTTGTTGTTGAAAGACTGGACATCAAAAAACAACTGTATGATCGCGTTGAAAAGTTTCGAAAGCCAGGCACCATTGTCACTTCCAATACGTCTGGCATTCCCATTCATCTGATGGCAGAGGGTCGATCAGAAGATTTTCAAAAACATTTCTGTGGCGCTCACTTTTTCAATCCACCCAGATATCTCCGCTTATTGGAAATCATTCCCACCTCATTCACAGCCAAATGGGTGATTGATTTTTTAATGGAATATGGTGATCTGTTCCTGGGTAAAACGACTGTATTGTGCAAAGACACGCCAGGTTTCATTGCCAATCGAATAGGCATCTATGGCATCATGTCTCTTTTGCAAACAATGGAGAAAATGGAGCTCTCTGTTGATGAGGTTGATGCATTAACAGGTCCGATCATAGGGCGTCCCAAATCCGCCACCTTCAGAACCGCTGATGTTGTTGGAATCGATACGATGGTTCATGTGGCAAATGGACTCTACGAAAATTGTCCCAAGGATGAAGCAAGGGATGTTTTCAAAATTCCTGCTTGGCTAAAAGACATCAATGATCGCAAGTGGTTGGGTGACAAAACCGGACAAGGATTTTTCAAAAAAACAAAGAATGCAACCGGGGAAAAAGAAATTCTCACATTGGATTTAAAAACAATGGAATATGGTCCGAGAAAGAAACCAAAATTTGCCAGCCTGGAAGCTGCAAAACCAATCGACGATCTGCATACGAGATTGAAAATGCTTTGTTCCTCACCTGATAAAGTTGGTGAATTTTATAGAACCTTTCATTACAAACTATTTTCATATATCTCTCACCGGGTTCCTGAAATATCGGATACAGTTTACAGCATCGATAATGCGATGATGACTGGCTTCGGATGGGAGATTGGAGCCTTTGAGACATGGGACTTGCTGGGGGTAGAAAAGACAGTCGCAGATATGAAAAAGGCGGGATATGCTGTTGCCGCTTGGGTAGATGATATGATTGTAAAAGGACAGAAATCATTTTACCAGATTAATGACGGGAAGCGTTTGGCATATAATCCACTCCACGGATCCATGGAAAGTGTATATGCTGCTGGGCAGGAAAATGCTTTCATTGTTATGAAACATTTCGAAGGACAAACAATTTGGAAAAACAGTGCCTGCAGAACCTATCACCTTGGGGATGATGTCATTGGATTGGAATGGTATACCAAAATGGGAAGTATTGGAGGGGAAGTACTGGAGGGTATTCAAAAAAGCGTATCACTGGCAGAAGATAAGTACAAGGGACTCGTTATTGCCAACAGTGGAAATAACTTTTCCGCAGGTGCCAATGTTGGAATGATTTTCATGTTGGCCATCGAACAGGAATATGATGAACTGGATATGGCCATCAGGATGTTTCAAAATACCATGATGCGGGCCAGGTATTCTGCTGTACCCGTTGTGGTTGCTCCCCATGCACTTTCATTGGGAGGTGCCTGTGAATTGAGTTTACACGCTGATAAAATATGTGCAGCTGCTGAAACTTACATTGGATTGGTTGAACTGGGAGTTGGATTGATTCCCGGGGGTGGCGGTTCCAAAGAATTTGCCATGAGGGCATCTGATGAAATGCATGTCGATGAACCTGAAACCATTACCTTGAAGAACAGATTCATTACCATCGCGACAGCAAAAGTAGCCACATCTGCCAAGGAGGCTTATCAACTGGGGATCATGAGAAAGGGGCAGGATGAGGTGGTAATGAACTTGGACAGGAGAATAAGCGAAGCAAAAAAATCAGCCATAGAAATATTTGACAGCGGATATGTGATGCCTCAACAAAGGAAAGATGTCAAAGTGCTGGGCAGGTCTGCTCTTGGCGCTTTGATGGCGGGTGTTCATGTTATGGAGCAAGGCGGTTATGCTACTGCACACGATGCATTGGTTGCAAAGAAACTTGCTTATGTCATGTGCGGTGGAGATTTGAGTGAACCCACATTGGTATCTGAACAATATTTATTGGATCTGGAGAGAGAAGCATTTCTAAGTCTATGCGGTGAAAAGAAAACACTTGAACGTATACAGAGTGTTTTGAAAGGTGGAAAGCCTATCCGCAACTGATCCCATATTTACCGTATATTTATTGTCCTCAAAACTAAACACATGAAACAAATTCATTTGCTGTTGGCATCTCTGTTTCTGCTCACGGCGTCCTTTGCACAGAAAACCAAAAATGTCGCTGTCACCCCCCAGAAAACTTCAACGTATGATGTGGCATTGCTGGGAAATATAAAGTATCGTTTGCTGGGTCCATTTCGTGGAGGCAGAAGTGGTGCAGTTACCGGCAGCTACAAGTCAAAGAATACATTTTATTTTGGTGCAACCGGAGGGGGTGTATGGAAAACAACCGATGGCGGCAGCAATTGGAAAAACATCTCGGATAAATATTTTGGCGGTACCATGGGAGCGATAGAGGTTGCTCCTTCTAATGAGAATGTCATTTATGTAGGTGAGGGAGAAAATACCATGCGTGGCAATGTCGCAGAAGGTTTGGGTGGTATGTGGAAATCTGAAGATGCAGGAAAAACATGGAAAAACATTGGACTGAAAGACGGCAGGCATATTACCAACATCGTCGTTCATCCAGATGATGCAAATACCTTATGGGTGGGTGTCATGGGCCATTTATTCGGTCCGAACAATGAGAGGGGAATCTTTAAATCAGTCGACGGAGGAAAGTCTTGGAAAAAAGTTTTGTTCGTTAATGAGCAAACCGGATGCAGTGACCTTGTCATGGAGCCTGGGAATCCATCCGTGTTGTATGCTGGTACTTGGCGTGTGATCAGAACGCCTTACAGTTTGGAAAGCGGAGGTGAAGGAAGCGGTTTGTGGAAGAGTGTTGATGGTGGTGAAACCTGGACGAACATCACTGCTTCAAAAGGATTGCCTAAAGGTATTTGGGGTATCGTAGGAGTCGCAGTTGCTCCATCCAATACCGATAAAATTTATGCCATCATCGAAAATGAAAAAGGCGGTTTGTACATGAGTGATGACGGGGGCAAGTCTTGGAATCTCCAGAGCAGCGATAACAACATTCGTCAGCGTGCATGGTACTATACAAAAGTGTTTGTTGATCCCAAAAATGAGAACCTTGTTTATTGTCCCAATGTAAATTTCATGAAAAGCCGAGATGGAGGCAAAACATTTCAGTCACTCAGAACCCCCCATGGCGATCACCATGATCTTTGGATAGATCCAACAGACGGGAAACGCATGATTGTAGCAGATGATGGGGGTGCTCAAATCAGTTTCGACGAGGCCAATAGTTGGAGTACCTACATGAATCAGCCTACATCACAGTTGTACAGAGTGAGCACAGACAATTCATTTCCTTATCGTGTATTGGCTGCACAGCAAGACAATTCAACATTGCGAATCAAGTCAGCTACCTACGGCTCATACATCACCGAGCAGGATTGGGATATCACTGCAGGATCCGAAAGCGGGTATGTTGTTGCAGATCCCACCAATCCGGACATTGTATACGGAGGAAATTACGGCGGATATCTTTCACGACTGGATCACCGTACCGGTGAAAACCGTGCAGTCTCTGTTTGGCCGGATAATCCAATGGGAGCGGGAGCTGACGTTCTCAAATTCAGATTTCAATGGAATTTCCCCATTTTCTTTTCTCCTCACAATCCTAAAAAACTCTATGCTGCAGGCAATGCATTGTTTGTAACAGAAAATGAAGGTGCAAGCTGGAAACAAATTTCTCCGGATCTTACGACCAATGACAAAGCAAAACAAGTATCGAGTGGAGGACCTATTACCAAGGACAACACTTCGGTAGAATATTATTGTACCATCTTCACAGCAACAGAAAGCAGTTTAGAAAAAGATCTTTTGTGGGCTGGAAGTGATGATGGATTGGTGCACATCAGTCGGGATGGTGGTGCCAACTGGTCAAATGTAACCCCGAAAGATGCACCGAGATGGATGATGTGGAATGCAATTGATATTGATCCATTCAAAAAAGGAGCTGCATACATCACAGGTACACGGTACAAGTTGGATGACTTCACTCCATATATATATAAGACAGAGGATTACGGACAAACATGGAAGCTCATCACAAGTGGCATTGATCCAATGCACTTTACAAGAGTGATGCGTGCGGATCACAAAAGACCAGGACTCCTCTATGCCGGTACGGAATACGGTATGTATATCAGTTACAACGATGGAGCATCTTGGAATCCATTCCAGTTGAATTTACCTGTAGTTCCAATTACGGATTTGACCATCAAAAACAATGATTTGATCGTTGCCACACAGGGCCGTGCACTATGGATCTTGGATGACCTGTCTGTCCTTCAGCAAATGGACCCAGCCATCAAAGCAAAAAAACTCCATGCATATCAGACAAATCCATCATATCGCATCCCGCCCGTCATGGGCAGATGGGGTATGATGCCAGGAACTCCTGCAAATGCAGCATTGAATCCTCCCAAAGGAGCAGTGATCAATTTCTATGCTGGTGCTGTGACCGACTCCAGCAACGGATCTGTTGCAGTGTATGATAAAAACAAAAAACTGATCAGCAGGTTTTCAACAGATGACAAAACAAAGTCCTTGAAACTGACCAATGGCAGCAATCAATTTGTTTGGGACATGCAATACCCCTCTGCAGAGCGACTTGATGATTTGATTTTATGGAACGGTGTTCCTGGAAGCATCACTGCCATTCCAGGCAATTATACTGCTGTAGTTCGTGTTGATAAAGATTCGGTTGAAGTGCCCTTTACTTTATTGGCCGATCCCAATTACCATTGCTCTCAAGCAGATTATGATGCGCAATTGGATTTTCTGCTGCAAGTTCAGGGAAAGTTCAATGAAACCATGAAAGCAATCAAGCAGATCAGAAGCGCAAGAATACAAATGAAAGATTTTGTTGCAAAGCAGGGGAAGGATTGTCCCAAAGAAATCAGGCAACTGTCTGACAGCCTGAGTAAATCACTTACATCAATCGAAGAAAAATTACATCAGACAAAGGCCAAGAGCGGGCAAGACGTACTGAATTATCCTATCCGTTTGGATGACAAACTAGGCGGTATTTTTGATATGGCCAGCAGTGGCAATATGGCACCCAGTAAACAGGCAAAGGATGTCTATGCTGAACTAGCTGTTCAAGTGGATGCAGAGATTTCAAAACTCAAGGTATTGCTCGACAGCGGATTAAAGGCATTTAATAAAATGGTGCGGGAACGGGAATTACCGGCAGTCATTGTAACGCAATGATAAAAAAATCCAGGTCATTGACCTGGATTTTTTTATTCTATTATTTTGATACAGATCTTACTCCTGTATTTCCTCCTCCATTCAACGTCAGGTCATGCGGTTTATTCGACTGCCATGCACCTCTGGTGAAGTCGGGCACATCCACCGAAGCAGATCTCTTTTTGAGTGATACCTCACTGAGCAATCCTGCGGCAGTCCATGATGCAGCATCATATACATCTTGGTCAAGAGGAAGTCCGTTTCTCAGACAGTCAATCAATCTCCAATCCATGATGAAATCCATTCCACCGTGTCCCCCTACATTTTTGGCAATTTCTCCAATGTGTTTAACGATGGGCAAGGTGTATTTTTCTTGCATTTGTTTTTGTTCCTCTGGTTTCATCCACCCGTGTCCGAGGGCAATCTTCTCCGGCCCAGGCCATTTTTGGGCAGCGCCCTTTGTACCACTTACCAGGTGAATCCTGGAATAAGGCCTGATGGTTGAAACATCATGTTGTACCATCAAGGTTTTTCCATGGTTGGTTTTGATGACAGTGGTATTCATGTTGCCTCTGTAGTTTTTGTTCGCATAAGGCTTGAAAAAATCATCCTTGGATGCCAATTCATTCGCCATGGCACCCATGGTAAAATCATTTGAGCTCATGCTCACGAGGTAGTCAAATTTGTCGCCACGGTTGATGTTCATGCATTGTGCAATCGGACCGAGTCCGTGTGTTGGATACAGACTGCCATTCCTGGTCATGTTCTCTTTCAATCTCCACATATCTGCATATCCATTTTTATTGAAGAGATAATCTTTTGTAAGATCATGTATGTATGCGCCTTCTGCGTGGACAATCTCACCAAACAATCCGTTTCTTGCCATGTTCAGGGTCAGCAATTCAAAGAAATCATAACAACAGTTCTCCAACATCATCATGTGTTTCTTTGTCTTTTCAGATGTTTCAACCAGCTCCCATAATTCATCCATTGTTTTTGCAGCAGGCACCTCGGATGCAGCGTGCTTCCCGTTTTTCATGGCATACACAGAAATAGGGGTATGCAAATGCCAAGGGGTCGTAACATATACCAGATCAATATCATTTGATTCACACAAAGCTTTCCATCCCTCTTCCCCGGAATAGGACTTCGCAGCGGGGAGTCCTTTTTTGGTTAGAATGGATTGTGCTTTTTCAACCCTGTCTGCATATTTATCACACAGTGCCTTGATTTCAACACCTTCAATATAACTGAGTCGATCAACTGCTCCCGGTCCACGCATGCCCAATCCAACGATACCCACCCTTACTGTTGGGAGCTTGGGAGCAGCAAAGCCGCACATGTTGAAACCGGCTTGTTTATTGACAAAAGAATTTTCATTGGCTTCAATATTCAAGGATGTTGCCAATGCGCCCGTACTGAGTGTGATGTTTTTTAAGAAAGACCTTCTGTTGCTGGACATATCGCTGATTGTTTATTTTGATTGCATTGAAGTTAGCAAAAAATAAACAACCAGGCAGATCATAAATTCAGCCAGTAATTGAATTTGAAAACAATGGCCCGGTTTTTATTTTTCATGAATGGGTCGGTAAAATAATTGTCGGTATAGACCAGGAAGAGATCGCTCATGGGTTTGAATCTCCATTGCAGTCTGCTGTTGATATTGAAGTTGTTCCTTTGGCTGTTGTACTGAAAAAAAGTTGTCCAAAACACATTGTTTGTAAAATTGATTTCAACCCTGGGCGCGATGAGCAACAAATTGTTATTTCCGTAGGGCATTGGAAATTCCAGTCTTGCATTTTGAACGCTCATTACAAAATTGCCAAGCGGTTGAAGTCTGTAGGTTGCTGCAACTTCATATCTTACAATCTTTCCGTTCAAGAATTTTCCAATTTCAATATCGGTTTTGAAATACAGTTTTTTTCTGCTGTCTGTATTGTACGTATAGCCAAACGAAGGAGCAACATATTTTCCGGGCGGGATGGGTGCACCTTCAGTAAAAGAGGTATAAAATGGAAGGTTGTTTACGTTTTGGTGCACATGAAAAATCATGTTAGATGTGTTTTTAAAAAACATTCGGACTTCAAAATCGTGCATACGCTCATTGCCAATATGATTCAAGTTGCTGGTCATGAAATTTTCCATTCTCAACATCAATTGATTGAGTTTCCCTTTTTTTGGGAAAAAGGTATAACTGGTTTCATTGTATAATTGATCAAATCCTCTTCTGATACTGGAATCCAGCAGCGCATCGTAGTTGACAATTCTGTTGATAAAGCCCATGTCGGCATGGTAATTTTCAGTTATTCTGCCTGCGTCGACAATAAAATTCAGTTTTTTGCTTAGATATCCTCCACCACCATTCATGTAAAACTCCTTTGATTCGATGCCGGGTTTGAATGACCTGTGATGGCCAATCCAGGCATTCCACTTGCTGGTTTTATCAACGAAATTGTATTCCAAACCTGCATTTCTTCCAAAAGCATCCAACGGTTCTGTGACTTTTGAAGATTGTGTAGATTGTCTGTTGAGGAAATATCCTTTTACGATGGATCGGGTCTGAACTTGTTGATTGAATGTAATGGCAGAGTAGTTTTGTGATGAAACATCATTGCTTGCTCCTGTTTGCATGTTCATCAGTCCAATCCTTGTTTTGGGGGCAATATTTCCGCTGAGCCTAACACCACCGATGATAGGTATCTTGTTGCCGTTTTTATCCAACCCAATTGTTCTTGAGTAAAAGGGTCTCACCGGAGGTATTCCAAAACTGGAGAAGAGGTCGTTGTTTTCAAGGAAAAATGTTCTTCTTTCAGGAAAGAAAATATCGAACCTGGTAAGATTGGTTACTTGTCGGTCAACTTCAATTTGTGAAAAATCAGGGTTGAATGTAAGATCGAGGTTGAGAGAAGAGGTCAGTGAAATTTTTGCATCAAAACCAGTATTGCCTTTTGTCTGTATATTGCTCGAATCTCCCAATACCGAACCTGTGACATAGGGGATGAATGAAATATTTCCACCCGGGGAGGAAGGTCCCTGGTCCCATCGGATGGAGCCCGCATATCCAAAATCAAAAAAATTAAAATTGAGTGGCATGTCGGTCCAACTTGAATATTCATTGCTTTTCAAATCAGATCTGAGCACGTTGAAGCCCCATATCTTTTTTCCTGGCTCAAATCTCAATGTTTTGAGTGGAATTGCCAGTTCTGCAATCCAATGGTCTGCATGCCTGCTCGTTGCTGAATACCATTTGTTATCCCAGCTGAAATTCATCTCCATATCACTTTGCCCAGCATTGACCAAGTCTTCAGATTGAACATTGTATGGCGTGATGGAAAATACAAATCCGTTGGTTTTTCGATTGATGGGATCAATCGCAATGGACACTGCATCGCTCTCATACAAGCCATTGTCTCTTTTCAGGGTCTGTGCAATATAATAGTTGGTGTCCTGGGCGATGATTCCGAAATAAATGTAATTGTCATCGTAACTGATCTTGACACTGGTTGATCTTTTAGGCCTACCGATATCTGTTGGCCATTTCATATTGAAATCTTGCGCAGCATCTGCCTGTTTCCATGCCATCTCATCCAGCATGCCGTCAATTTTAATTGGAGAGGATGCTTTGTGAATATTGACCTGAAATTTTTCTTGAAAACTACTGGGATCTTGCGCCGATAGCCCCATGGAATGGATCAAGGGGAAGAGCATTAGCAAGTGGTAAATTTTTTTCATCGGGACCAAGCAAATTTCGTATTAAAATATGATTCGAAATTGATGTTTTTTTGAGTGAGCTTATTTGATGATGGATGGAGGCGATTGCTTATCTTGAATCATGCTTTACCGTTTTGCTTGGGTATTGATGTGGATCACGTTTCGAATTTATTTTCGGAGAATTGATGTGATTGGATTGGAAAAAATGGATCCATCCAAGCCTTCTATACTGATCGCCAATCATCCTGCATCATTTCTGGATGCAATGGTGTTGGCGGTATTTTTAAAGCGGAATGTCCATTTTTATGTAAGAGGAGATATTTTTCGCCATCCTCTCGCATTGCGGGTATTGACATGGCTGCACATGATACCCATTTTCAGCAGAGAACATGGCATGCAACATGTTGGTAAAAATCACATTACTTTTCAGCGTGGAAAGGATTTGTTGAGGAGGGGAGAACTGTTATTGATTTTTCCGGAGGGATTCAGTCGGCGTTCCAAAAAGTCAGAGCCGTTTAAAAAGGGAGCTGCCAGGGTTGCCCTGCAAACTGCCTTTGAGGATGGGGGGATAACCGATTTGAATATTCAATGCATCGCCTTGCATTATTCTTTTCATGGCATTCATTCCGATCTGTTGATACATGTTGGTGAAAAGATGAATCTTGATCCCTTTTGCACAGTGTATGCTGAACTGCCAGCCAAAGCAGTCAATGAGCTTACCGCACAGATGGCATTGTTGTTTGAGCGAAACATCATACATGTGAATGAAGATCACAAAACCAATACTGCGGAAGACGTATTGTTATTCATCTATAATGAGTGTTTGCACAAAAAATCAAATTTCCTGAATGAAGCCAGCGCTTTCTGCAAAAGACTTGAT
>JBEGMC010000056.1:0-28285 GCA_041183265.1 Bacteroidota bacterium | reverse complement strand
AAATATTTAATGGACCTTATCAACTAAGCGCATGTCAAAGAAAGTCCTGGTTACTGGCGGCACCGGTTACATCGGATCACACACATTGGTTGATCTTGTTGAAAATGGCTATGAGGTGATTTCAGTTGACAACAACTCCAGATCCACCGTTGGAATGCTGGAAGGAGTTGAAAAGATCACCGGACAAAAAATCAAAAATTACAAAGTTGATCTTTGCAATTATGAAGAAACCAGGGCCATTTTTGAAGAAAACCCCTCCATCTGCGGAGTAATACATTTTGCAGCATACAAGGCAGTTGGAGAATCTGTTGAGCAACCCCTCTTGTATTTTCACAACAACATGCAATCACTGATTCATGTGATGCAATGCATAGAAGAATTCAAGATCCCTCATTTTGTTTTTTCATCTTCCTGTACCGTTTATGGAAATCCCGATGCCATTCCAGTTACAGAAGAGACTCCCAGAAAACAGGCAGAGTCGCCTTACGGACTTACAAAACAAATGGGAGAGCAAATGATTGAAGCATTTGCGGCTGCAAACAAACACATCCATTCAATCCTGCTCAGATATTTTAATCCCGCTGGTGCACATGCTTCAGCACTGATTGGTGAGCTTCCGATTGACAGACCGCAGAACCTGACCCCTGTGATCACCCAAACCGCCATCGGAAAGATTGAAAAACTGACTGTTTTTGGAGACGATTATGATACGAGAGACGGATCCTGCATCAGAGACATGATCCATGTTTGTGATCTGGCACATGCCCATACTTTGGCACTGAATTATCTGTTGGAAGGCAAGAATAACAGCAACTGTGAGGTATTCAACATCGGATCAGGTGATGGCATTACCGTACTGGAATGCATTGATGCATTTGAAAAAACAACTGGTGTCAAACTCAATTACGCCATCGGTCCCAGGCGAGCCGGAGATGTCATCGCCATTTACGCGAACAATGACAAAGCCAGAAAAGTGTTGGGCTGGATCCCTCAGCATGATATCAATGATATCATGGGCAGCGCATGGAAATGGGAGCAATACATCAAAGACCTGCCCACCCATCTTCATCTGCCGAGCAAACGATTGAATTAGGGGTTTTTTAACGGCGTATCTGATCAAAACCCTCAATTAGTATTATTTTGCAGCAAATTTTATTTTCATGTTGGACAGCATTCAGGTAAGCGGACAAAAAGACACCAGAAGCGGATTTGGTGACGGTATTTTTGAGTTGGGAAAAACCAATCCAAATGTTGTTGCATTAACTGCAGATCTGGCAGGATCTCTTAAACTGAATGCCTTCATCAAAGCTTTTCCTGATAGATTTATCCAGTGTGGCATTGCAGAGGCCAACATGATTGGTATTGCAGCGGGACTGACCATTGGAGGAAAAATTCCATTTACAACCACCTTCGCCAATTTCTCTACCGGAAGGGTGTACGATCAGATCAGACAATCGGTTGCCTATTCCGGAAAGAATGTAAAAATATGCGCATCGCATGCCGGACTCACACTGGGTGAAGATGGTGCAACACATCAGATTTTGGAAGACATTGGTTTGATGAAAATGTTGCCGGGGATGACTGTTATTGTTCCATGTGATTACAATCAAACCAAAGCTGCAACCATTGCAATAGCTGAACATGTTGGTCCCGTGTACTTGAGATTCGGCAGACCCGTTTGGCCGATTTTCACTCCTGCTGATGAAAAGTTTATTATTGGGAAAGCCCAACAGCTCGCTGAGGGCAGTGACGTATCCATTTTTGCATGTGGTCATCTTGTTTGGAAAGCAGTAGAAGCCGCCAAACAATTGAAAGAGAAAGGCATTCATGCAGATGTAATCAATTTACATACCATCAAACCCTTGGATGAACAAGCGATCATCGCTTCATTGAAAAAAACCGGTTGTGCAGTTACTGCAGAAGAACACAACGTAATAGGTGGAATGGGTGACAGTGTAGCACAAGTTGCTGCCAAGCATTGTCCAACTCCCATCGAAATGATTGGCACGCAAGATACTTTTGGAGAAAGCGGAACTCCTACTGAATTGCTGAAGAAGTATGGATTGGATACTCCTTTCATTGTGTCGGCGGCTGAAAAAGCAATTGCCAGAAAAAAAGGATAAGCATTGATGTTGCATCAAGCCGACGATACTGAACTTGTCCGACTATTCAAACAACATATTGACAGGGAGCAGGCTTTCACTGCCATTGTAAAACGTTACCAGGAAAAGGTATATTGGCAAATCAGAAGACTGGTTGTCAGTCACGATGACGCTGATGATGTCATGCAGCATGTTTTTATTAAAGCATGGAAGGGACTGGATCAATTCAGAGAGGATGCAAAACTCTACACATGGCTTTACAGAATAGCTGTAAATGAATCTTTGAGCTTTTTGGAGCAACAAAAAAAACGTGCGGCTGTTTCACTGGATGATGTGGCCGCAACCGTTGAAGAGAAGCTGGTCCAGGAAAAAGGATTCAATGAGAAGGAGGCCATTTGGAAACTCCAAAAAGCCATTCAACAACTCCCTGAAAAACAGCGGGTTGTTTTCAATTTGCGCTATTTTGAAGAAATGCCTTACGAGGAAATGAGTGAGGTGTTGGAAACCTCTGTAGGCGCGTTGAAAGCCAGCTACCACCATGCAGTGAAGAAAATCGAGGATTATATCCTTCACCATTAAACCCAAACAATCATTCAATGTCTTAGTTAGGATGGCAATCAGTAGAAACATAAAATATGAATTGAAAGAAATCAGCCAGACCGTTGCTAACCTCGATGGATCCACCCCTTTTGTATTGCCACCCGATTATTTCACTCATTTTCCCCAAAAAATGATGCAAATAATTGAAAGTCAGGAACTTGAAAAGCAAGAACCCAATTATTCTGAACTGTTGGGTTCTCTGCAAAAGAAAAACCTCCTACAAGTTCCACCTGGATATTTCAAAGAATTCAGTGTTGAATTGCCGGATTCAGCACCCAAAGTTCTACGCATGCAGCCAAGGAAATGGATGGCGTATGCTGCAGCTGCTTGTATCGGCGGACTGATATTTGGACTTATTTATCTCAGCAATCAGCAGCCTAAACAACTTACCCTGGCATCCCAGAGCATCTCAAATGAAACCATTGAAAGCTACCTGATTGAAAATGAGGTCATGGACGAATCGTTCAAAGAAATGGAGTTAGCCACGACCGAAGAATTGGCATTTATGGATGTTTCTGCATCCACTATTTCAGAATTGTTAAAAGACATTCCAGATACTGATATTTCTGGATTTTTAGAGCAACCGAACAGTGATGAATCCAACTCGTTGAATTAATTTTATACAACATACCATGAAACCACTTTTTATCTTTTTGACATGCTTTTCGATTGCCTCTGTTAGCATAGCTCAGAACAGAGCTGGCGGCGCTGAGGGTCGCTCCATGGAAGCGAAAAAATTACAAGCCATGGAAATGGCATTCATCACCAAAGAGTTGAATCTTACTCCAGATGAAGCACAAAAATTTTGGCCAGTATTCAATCAGTACCGCAATGAGTTGAGATCGATTGCCAAAAATCAAACTGCCAATGATCAATTGGAAAAACAACAAAAAATGTTGGATGTAAGAAAAAGATACCGTGAAGATTTCAGCAAATGTGTTGACCAGCAAAGAGCAAATAAAGTTTTTGGGGTGGAGGCTGAATTCAGGAATCTGGTGCGCAGGGAATTCCAAAAAAGAGAGTCGGAAAGGGCAAATTTCGAGCGAAGAAGGTAAAAATTTTGAATTATTTAATTTTCTAATGTATTTTTAACTTGGTGTTTTTCATAGGTTAGCAACGGCTGGCTCTCTTCAGGGCTAGCCTCTTTTTTTTACAGCTTGATCAAAGGGGTTTTGATGTCATGGTAAAACAAGAAAGTCCAATGCTCCTTCTCCCCCAATTCCCACCACTGTTTTCTAAGTTCCATCGCCCTTTTTCCATCAGCATCGTACTTTGCAACAAACCTTGTTTTCATTTGCTGCAATTGTGGAGCTTCATCACCACCAAAGAAAATGATTTCATCCTGCTCTTTCAACCAAAACACCTGGTGGAAGGCAGAGTGACCGGATGATATTTCATACGTTATGTAATCTTCGATGCATCCTCTCCCATCGATCAACGTCACATTTTCATGCTGAGATAGAAAAGAAAAATATTGCTGATCATACGAAGCAGATTTGCCGCTAAGAGCATGATCCAATTCCATGCTATTGATATAGTGCTGGGCATTGGGGAAGGTCAAAAAAGGTGACTTGCTGTATGTATCATGCATGATGAGTCCGCCAGCATGATCCCTGTGTAAGTGACTCATCAGGACCTTCGTTACATCTGTTGAAGTGTATCCAACTGAGGCAAGATTTTCAATGATTTGCATGACTCCGCTGTTTGCATAGCCCAGTCCGCTGTCAAACAGAATCAAATCTTTTTCAGTGACGACCAAAAAAGGTTGTATTTCCACCAACAGACTTCCACGGGTACGATCCTGCAACTGATCTTTTTCAGGATCAAAGGGCAGAAATACTTTTGATTGATCGATTGTAAATGTTCCCTCAGACAGTGGCAATATCTTCATTGAATTCAATTGAAATCATCGTAAAATCATCTGACGATCAGCATCCAGTCTGATAAGTATAAAAAGCAATACGGTAAATGTAATCAATGCAGTTCCCCCATAACTCATGAAGGGAAGAGGAATACCGATCACCGGCACAATTCCAAGTGTCATCCCAATGTTGATGAAAATGTGAAAAAAGAAAACAGATGCGACTCCATAAGCATATACCCTTGCAAATGCACTTCGTTGACGTTCAGCGATGTTTACAATTCTAAACAACATAAAGAGGTAGAGTCCAAGGAGAACCAGACTTCCAAAAAAGCCAAATCCCTCGCCGATGGTACAAAAAATAAAGTCAGTCCTTTGTTCTGGAACAAAATCATACCTGGTTTGTGTACCCTTCAACAATCCCTTGCCAAACATACCGCCGGAGCCGATTGCAATTTTACTTTGTTTGACATTGTAATTGCCTGCTTTCTTGCGCTCTTCCATTTTTTTGAGATCTGCTTCAGATAGGATTGATTCATCCACCTGATAATCCTTTCCCACCGTCGCGTAAATTCTTTGAACTTGATAAGGCTTCAATACATTGGAGAAAAAATATGGAACAGCAAATCGCTGTATGCCAACACAAAGCGCCCAAATACCGACGATGACAAAAAACAAACCTCTGTTTCGTTTTAACTCTTTTCTTGAGGCGTAAAGAAAAAGAATAGCCATGACTGTCAAACTGATTGCCAACAGATTTTGGTCGAGCAGCAAGGTCAATACAACCAGCAATGCAACTGCAAAACCGATTACCAGCACAGAAGCCGGAAGCCCCTCTCTGTAGAGCACCAAAAAAAATGAAAAATAAACCAGGGCCAATCCTGTTTCACTTTGCAGAATCGTTAAGATCGCAGGAAAAATGATCAAGGCTGCTGCAATCAATTGTGATTTAAGTTTTTTAAAATTCAAATCAAGAGAAGACATGTATTTCGCCAATGCCAGATTGACAAAGACTTTACACAACTCAGCAGGTTGCAATTGAAATCCGGAGAAACGGATGATTGATTTGGTACCTTTCACATCGGTATGAAAGGGGAATACCAATATCAGCAGTACAATTCCGAAAAAATAAAAAATATTGGCAGTGGCAGTAAAAAACTTGCTGTCAGTCAGCAAAATAAAAACCGCCAACACACCACAAATGGCAAAGTAATACAGTTGTTTGCTGTAATCGGTTTTGAAGGAAAGAAATCCGTTCAAGACGGACTCATCTCTGTAGGTTGTAGCAAAAATGCTCATGATACCCATCGTAACCAGCGCGATGTAAACCACTACTAGTGCCCAATCAATTCCCTTGGTTATTTCAGTAGACTGATTCCTCATCTTTTAATATGGCTTCAAAATGAACAGATTGGATTTCATTCGATTTGTTTTGATCAGATTTTTTCGGCGAAGTAGAATTATATGCATGCATACGGTTCATCTGCAGCTTCATTTTTTCTTTGCGGAGCGAATCCAATCGTCTGCGCTTCATCTTTACGACGGGTAAGATGATTTCAGTGCCCTCTATGCGTTCAACTTCTTTCCATCTTGCAGCAGACAAGGTATCGCGTAAATATTTTTCCATCATCAAGGAGGCCATGGGTGTTGCCCAAGTTGCACCAAAGCCTGCATTTTCAACAATCACTGCAATGGCAATGGTAGGGTTTTCCCTAGGGGCAAAACAAACAAACCATGAATGATTTTTCAATTTTTCTCTTTTGCCGTTGATGATGCCATAATTTTCAGCAGTGCCGGTTTTACCCGCAATGCTGATTCCATCAATTCTGGCACCCATTGCCGTTCCGCGATCAACCACGTCTTGCATGCCCAATTGCACGATGTTATAAATCGTGTCCGGTATCTTGGTGACTTCATGCCTTACTTTGAACTTATTCAACAAAGTATCGTTTTCGTCTTCGTTCTCGATTGATTTTACAAAATGAGGTGTGTAATAATAACCCTTGTTTGCAATGATACACATCAAGTTGGCCATTTGCAATGGAGTGGCTTGCATCTCACCCTGTCCAATGCCCAAAAAAACATTCGTGCATGAATTCCAACTGTTGTTGTATAGCCTGTTGTAAAAGCTTGTATCTGTGATCAGTCCTTTGTCCTCACTTGGCAAATCAAGTCCCAATCTCACACCCATTCCAAAAGAATTCATGTATCCCTTCCATCTTGTATAACCTTGTCTAATATCCCGATCCTGCTTGTTGTCTACCGCCATTCTATAAATGTGAGAGAAATAGCTGTTGCAGGAATTTGCCAACGCCAAACGCAGATTGGCAGCATGTGCCGGGTTCTTGTGCTCGCATGCAATGGGACGATTGCAACCCCTGTATGCGCCACCACATCCGTAACCAAATGAGGGAGTGATCACGCCCTCATCCAATGCGATCAGAGCACCCATGGGCTTGATGGTGGATCCTGGTGCATACTGTCCTTTGATCGCTCTGTTAAACAATGGCCGAGCCGTATCCCTGAGCATGTAAGAAAAATTGGTTTTTCGATAACTGCCTGTGAGCATGTTTGGATCATAGGTTGGACCACTGGCCATGGCCAATATGCCGCCTGTTTTGGGTTCAATGGCAACAATGGCACCCAATTTATTTTTAAGCAATCGTTCTGCCAATACCTGCAATTCAATATCCAAATAAGTATTCAGATTTCGTCCTGCTATGGCAATCGAGTCGTAGATACCCTTTTCATACGGACCCACGATTCGGTTTTTATTGTCTTTCACCTGATATCGAATACCTCTTTTGCCCATGAGAATAGATTCATAATAGCGCTCCAATCCGGATAAACCCATGTAATCGCCCATCTGATAATAAAAATTGGTGCGCTTGAGAATATTGGAATCGACCTCACCTACATAGCCCAGCACATGAGCGGCTGCTTTATAGGGATAAGAACGGATGGGGCGCTCCTGCAAATAGAATCCAGGTTCAAATCTGAAAATGTTTTCCTGTAACTGTACAAATGTCTCGGTGTCGATGGCAGATTCAAAAACAGATGGACGAAATTTTCCATTCTTGATGATGGATCCGATCAGTCGTTCATGAAAAACCTTTGGACTGATACGGAGGATTCTGCACAAGCCAACGGTATCAAGATTTTTCACGGCATTGGGAAGCACCATCAAATCATAGGTAAGCGTATTCTCCAGGATAGATTTTCCATTGCGATCAAAAATGATCCCTCTGTCAGGGTACACAATGGTCTTGCTTACGGCATTGTCCAATGCCAACAAATCATATTTGGATGAGGAGAGTTGAAGAAAAAGCAGGCGTATGATCAAAATCCCGAAGGCAACCAGAAACAATACCCTTATCACATTTTGCCTTGACTGGTTGAAAACCGACATGTTGCTTTGAGAATTTAAACGTAAAATTAGACAATTGTACGCTTAACGCGCAGTTGATTTTTTATTGAAAAATAAATCAGCGATCAATATGAGCAACAGGCTCACCAATCCAGTTGCAAAAAGCTTTGCGATGAAATACAGGAAAGATCCAAATTGCAGCCATTCAAGAAAAATCAAATAGGCATGGTGCAAGACTGTTAGCATTACTACATATACAACATACGGAACTGATCCCATTGTTTTATTGCTTGGCTCTTCCGTTCCCCACTCAGTTGCTTCTTTGGGCAAGAGCAAATTGATGACAAAGGGTCTTAAGTATGCAATCAGCAATGATGCTGCTGCATGGAGACCAGGCGTTTTAAAAAACCAATCAACTGCTGTTCCAACCAGGCATCCAACAATCAAGAGGTTGATCCGGCTGATCTTAAAGGGCAGCCAAAGGATGAGTACGAAATAAAAATAGGGAACAATGAATTGATGCAGGGGCGGTATTCTGGTAACGATGAATACCTGAAAAAAAAGAATGATCAAGATTCGAATGATATTTTTGATAACCACACTCATTCTTTGATTTGTTTAGATTGAACCTCATCCAACTCCTCCTT
This sequence comes from Bacteroidota bacterium, assembly GCA_041183265.1. Taxonomy (GTDB): domain Bacteria; phylum Bacteroidota; class Bacteroidia; order Chitinophagales; family Chitinophagaceae; genus Pollutibacter. Next base: position 19,708 of record JBEGMC010000056.1, on the reverse strand, counting down.
CAAGGCATTCTTCACAACATATGCATGCTGAACATTCGAAAAATCAACAGCCGTTCTCACCTTCAGGATGTATGTATTCGTTTCTTGGTCTTGTCGAACATCTTCCACCCAACCAATGCGAGAACCGGGGGGGAATTTATCTGAGTAAGGACTCGTAACGACTTCATCGCCTTTTTTCACAACCACCGTTTTAGGAATTTTTTTCAAAATCACCCATCTTGGATCCTTGCCATCCCAGCTGATTTCTCCCAATCCACTTCCCTTTTTTAAGACAGCGATGACCTTGGACTGTTTGTGCAGCAAACTCATTACCAAACTCATGTTTTTACTGACACCCACTACAGTTCCGATGATACCGTCTGCTCCGATGACTGCCATGTTTTCAACTACCCCTTGTACACTGCCACGATGAAGTGTGAGATAATTCTGCTGGAGAAAAACACTGTTGGAAATAATCTTGGCAGATAAATATTGGTACTGCAGCAATTGTTTGACGGAATCAACATAAGCAGTATCGGTAACAGCTTTGATTGCTGAGTCTGGCATCATTTGACCAGATGGAATATGTGACAGCAAAAACGCATTTTGCTCTCTCAACTTTTTATTCTCTTTGCTCAACGTGAAGTATTCCTCGACATTGTTGGCCCTTCGATTGACATCACCAGAGATTTCACCTGCAATCATTCCAAAATAAGTATTGTGAAACCTATTGGAGGAAAACAACATAGAAAGGGATATACCCTGTAAAATCAAAAACAAAATGAATACAGCATACCGTCTGATGAAAAGAAAAACATTACGCATGTTTGATACGCTATGATAAAATCTGCGGTGTTAACGCATGATGAATGGGAAGGACTGATAACTCTTCAATGCAAGTCCCGTTCCACGAACAACACTCTTCAGTGGATCCTCTGCAACATGCACCGGTAATTTAATTTTTTGTGACAATCGCTTGTCGAGTCCACGCAACAAAGCTCCACCACCGGTCAAATAAAGACCGCGGCGATAAATGTCTGCTGCCAACTCTGGAGGAGTGGTTTCAAGCGCTTTCAGAATAGCTTCTTCAATTTTGAAAATGGATTTGTCCAATGCTTCCGCAATCTCCTGATAGCTGACCATGATTTGTTTTGGAATGCCTGTTACCAAATCACGTCCGTTTACAGGAATGTCATCAGGAGGATTATCAAGATCCTTCAAAGCAGCTCCGATATTGATTTTGATTTGCTCAGCAGTTCTTTCACCGATCAACAAACTATGGTATCTTCTCAATGCCTCCATGATATCTGCGGTAAATTCATCACCTGCAATGCGGATGGATTGATCGCAAACAATACCTGCCAATGCAATGACAGTTATTCCGGTTGTACCACCTCCGATATCTATGATCATGTTTCCAATTGGCTCGGTTACATCAATTCCAATTCCCAATGCTGCTGCCATGGGTTCGTGAATCAGATACACTTCCTTGGCACCTGCTTGTTCAGCACTGTCTCTTACAGCTCTTTTTTCTACCTCAGTAATGCTCGATGGAATACATATCATCATTCTCCAGCTGGGGGGAAACAATGGTTTTTTGGGATAAATCAATTTGATCATTTCTCTGATCATCAATTCTGCCGCGTTGAAATCTGCAATTACGCCATCTTTCAGTGGACGAACTGTCCTGATGCTTTCATGTGTTTTTTCATGCATCAACAATGCCTTCTTTCCGACAGCGATGAGATGCTTGGGATTGTTTCTGTCTAACGCAACGATGGAGGGTTCGTTCACCACAATCTCATCATCATGAATAATGAGTGTGTTGGCTGTTCCCAAGTCAATCGCTATATCCTGTGTAAACCATGAAAAAAGTCCCATGTAATGTTGATTTAAAAGCCTTACAAAGTTGTATCAAAAAAGCCAATCCACCATCATGAATTTTCGGAAAAACCAAAATTGTATTGAAAAGAAAAATTACTGCCTGAATTCGTAACCAATGTCGGATCGAAAATATTTTCGGTCGTAGTGAATTTGTTGAATGGCTGCAACAGATGTCTCCACAGCTTCGGTGATGTTGTTGCCATAGGAAGTAACTGCCAGCACCCTTCCACCATTTGTCAGCAACTGTTCGCCGGATTGCTTTAGACCTGCATGAAAGACGATGGTATGATCAGCAAATCTGCTGTCTAAGCCTGTAATCGGCTTGCCTTTTTCAAATGATTCCGGATAACCACCACTGACCAAAACCACTGTTGCGGCTGCTTTTTCATGGAAGGTGGCTTTTTGTGATCCCAATGTATGTTTGTCCATGGATATAAAAAGCTCCACCAGATCGGTTGAGAGCCTGGGTATGACAACCTCGGTTTCGGGATCACCCATTCTGCAATTGTATTCAATCACAAAAGGCTCTCCGTTTACATTGATCAGTCCAAAAAACACAAATCCGTTGTACACCAATTTCTCCGATGAGAGTCCCGCGATGGTTGGCTTCACCACTTTGTCCAACACTTTTTGCATGAAATCGCCTGCTGCAAATGGAACCGGACTAACAGCGCCCATTCCACCTGTGTTCAGTCCTTTGTCTCCTTCACCAATTCTTTTGTAATCCTTCGCCTCCGGCAGCAATACATATTCATGTCCATCGGTCAGTGCAAAAACACTCAACTCGACACCATCCAAAAATGCTTCGATGACCACTTTGGCACTTGCCTCCCCAAATTTTGCATCCAAAATCATTTCTTGAAACGTTGCCAATGCCTCCTCATGTGAAGCTGCAATCACCACTCCCTTTCCCGCAGCGAGTCCGTCTGCCTTCAACACCACCGGCAGGCTGTGCTGCAGGATATATTGCTTGCCGTCATCAAAATTCTCTTTTGTAAACTCTTTGTATGAAGCTGTAGGAATGCCATGACGCTGCATGAAGGCTTTTGCATAGGCTTTGCTTCCCTCCAGCTGTGCAGCTTCGGCAGATGGTCCAACCACGATCAGATCTTTCAGTGAAACATCAGATTTCAGGTAGTCGTAAATGCCATTGACCAGCGGATCCTCCGGTCCCACCACCACCATTTGAATATCATTCCGTTTGCAACATTCAGCAACAGCCTTGAAATCACTCAAATCCAGCGCTATGTTTTCACCCAGGACTGCCGTACCGGGATTTCCTGGAGCGATGTAGAGATGCTGACAGTGTTTGCTTTGTTTTATTTTCCAGGCAAGGGCATGTTCTCTGCCTCCTGAACCCAATAGAAGTATGTTCATAGTGTTGAACGAAGATACAAATTGCTTATTTTAGGCATTGCATAAATCAATCACATGTCCCAAACCAACAACCCATCTCATCCAAAAGGACTCTACGTTTTGTTTGCCACTGAAATGTGGGAAAGGTATAATTACTATGGTATGAGGGCCATATTGGTCCTGTTCATGACAAAGGCCCTGTTGTTTTCCAAAGAGTTTTCTTCTCACCTCTATGGTGGATATACCAGCCTGATCTATTTGTCACCCTTGATTGGCGGTTTCATCGCTGATCGTTTTTGGGGAAATCAGCGTTCGATTATTACAGGTGGACTCATCATGGCCCTGGGAGAATTTGTATTGTTTTTTTGTGGCAGTACCTACGCTGACAATCCAGAGCTTTCGCAGCTCTTGTTTTTCAGTGGACTCGGATTCATGATCGCAGGCAATGGATTTTTCAAACCCAATATTTCTGCACTCGTAGGACAGTTGTACCCTAAAGGCGATACGCGCATTGATGCAGCATATACCATCTTTTACATGGGCATCAATGTAGGTGGCGCACTGGGTCCATTCATTTGCGGATTGGTAGGCGACACAGGAAATCCGGCTGACTTTAAGTGGGCCTTTCTGGCAGGTGGCATCGGAATGCTGATCAGCGTGGCCATACAAATGATGTACCACAGAAAGTTTGTAAAAGATCCCGATGGAAACACCCTGGGATTGGAACCAACAAACAGCCAACCTGTTTCAAGAAACCCTGTCATCATGACCCTTGGTATGCTGGCATTGACAATGGTTTCAACTGGGATGCTTTATCTGGACTCCGGACTGGCATCGATCAATCATGTTGGATTTACAATATATGGGATTGAAATCGGAACTGCCCTGTTTACAAATTTGGTATTCCTGCTGGTTGCATCGATCGCAATCATTGCCTTTATCATTTTCACTGATAAATCCCTCAGCAAAATTGAAAAAAGCAAGGTAATGGTGATTTTCACTGTTTCGTTTTTTGTGATTTTCTTTTGGAGTGCCTTTGAACAGGCAGGGGCATCCCTTACCTTTTTTGCGGATGAACAAACGCAGCGGGATCTTGGATTCTTTGTTGTACCTGCAAGCTTTTTTCAATCACTGAATTCAGTATTTGTTGTAGGATTTGCACCATTGCTTGCATGGCTCTGGGTCAGGCTGGGAAAACACGATCCTTCATCTCCAACAAAAATGGCGCTGGGCCTGTTTTTACTGGCACTGGGATATTTGTGGATTGCATTCGGTGTGAAAGACGTACAACCCGGCATCAAAGTCAGCATGATTTGGCTGCTTGGCATGTACGCATTGCATACACTTGGTGAGCTGTGTCTGTCACCCATTGGACTCTCACTGGTAAATAAATTGGCCCCTCTCAAATTTGCTTCAATGCTGATGGCTGTATGGTTCACTGCAAATGCATTCGCCAATTACCTGGCAGGAGCATTGAGCAAATTGTATCCTGAAGCGGGTAAATCGAAAGAAATTCTTGGTTTCGGCATTGAAAACAATTTTGATTTCTTCATCATGTTTGTGGTTATGGCTGGTGCAGCGTCTATGATCCTGTTTTTCCTTTCCAAGAAATTACAAAGCCTGATGAAGCAATAATTCTCCATCAATCCATTCTTATGAGCGAAAAAAAATTCACACCATTTATAGCGCCTGATCAGGTCATGAAAGAATTTACCTGGAAAGCAGTCATCACTGGCGCCTGTTTTGGGATCATTTTTGGTGCAGCAACCGTGTACCTTGCATTGAAAGCTGGACTGACCGTTTCAGCATCCATTCCCATTGCAGTGATGTCCATTGCACTCAGTAGACTTTTTCTGAAAACCACCATTCTTGAAAACAACATCATCCAAACAACAGGTTCAGCTGGAGAAAGCATTGCTGCTGGTGTAGTATTCACCTTACCGGGATTTCTATTTTTAAGCGAAAGCACCAGTGCTGACTATTTTAATTACGTAACCATTCTTGTGCTTGCCATATTTGGAGGAATGTTGGGAACGCTGATGATGATACCGCTGAGAACCGCACTGATTGTAAAAGAACATGAAACACTGCCCTATCCCGAAGGAACTGCATGTGCTTCGGTTTTGAAAGCAGGTGAAAGAGGAGGGAATTTCGCTAAAACTGCTTTTTCCGGATTGGGCTTCGCGGTGCTCTATGCATTTTTTCAGAAAATTTTTCATGTCATTGCCGAGACCCCATCTTTTATAACTGCACAAACCAATAAATATTTGCCCTCTGCAAAAGTAAGTGGAGAAATCACGCCTGAATACCTTGGTGTAGGGTATATCATTGGTCCGAAAATTGCCGGCGTGCTTGTTGCAGGCAGCGTGCTCACCTGGTTTGTATTTAATCCATTGCTGGCAACAGTCGTTCCGGGTGATGTGATTGCAAGTCAGTTGATCAAACTGGGATATTTAAAAGATTTGCAGACAGCAGGTGGACCAGGAGGCTGGGATCCAGCAACACATCAATTTGGTGATTTTGCCACTGCCATTTACAGGGCCTATGTCAGACAAATTGGTGCAGGTGCTGTTGCTGCCGGAGGATTCATTACACTGATCAAAACCATCCCTACCATCATTTCATCTTTCAAAGGAAGCATTGGAAAAATAAAAAATGAACAATCAGACGCACATGCCACAACAAGAACAGACAGAGACCTGTCACTCAAAATTGTTTTGTGGGGAAGCATCGCGTTGATTTTGTTGATGGCAGTATTGCCTATGCTTCCTGGAAACGGCATGGCAAGCAAATTGCTTATCGGTATTCTAGTAGTAATCTTTGGTGCATTTTTTGTGACCGTCTCCTCCCGCATCGTTGGACTGATTGGATCTTCCAACAATCCAATTTCCGGTATGACCATTGCAACGATCATGGGGACCTGCCTGGTATTTATTGCTGTGGGGTGGACTGGCAAAGTATTCGAACCAATGGCTTTGGTCGTGGGCGGCATCATTTGTATCGCAGCTGCAAATGCAGGAGCTACATCACAGGACCTTAAAACGGGCTATATTCTGGGAGCAACGCCCCGTGCACAACAAATTGCATTGTTCATCGGAGCAATCGTCTCATCCATTGCCATCGGCTTTACGATCAAAGTGCTTGATACTCCCACTCAGGAAATGTTACAATCCAACATCCATCATGCCATTGGCACAGATCGATATGCTGCTCCTCAGGCAACATTGATGGCTACACTGATCAAAGGAATACTCTCCTTCAACCTGGATTGGCAATTTGTATTGGTAGGTGTTGCCATTGCAATTGTAATGGAACTCTGTGGTATCAAGGCATTGAGTTTTGCCATCGGTATATATCTCCCCCTCTCCACCACCTTGCCCATTTTCATTGGCGGTGCGATCAGAGGATGGGTTGACAATAGAAAAAAATCATCCGACAATGCACATGAAGAGGATCTTAGACAGGGAAACCTGTTTGCAACCGGACTGGTAGCAGGTGGTGCCATTGCAGGCGTCGCGGTGGCCTTTTTATCTGCCAATGATGCCATCGCCCAACAACTCGGGAAGTTGAATGTGGAGGCATCTATCAGTCACCGTCTGGGTGAACAGGGATATTTTCTGCTGGGAACCTGTATTTTCTTATCAATGGCATTCGTATTGTACAGGGTTGCCATGAGAAAAGAAGAATCACTTTAAAAAAGCTAGACAATGAACATCAGAGCACTGAAATTTGGACTCCCATTGGCCATATACCTACTGGCATACATATCATTTACCCAATATGGATGGATGGTGTTTGCTCCCGTTCTGTTTGCATTCTTCATCGTGCCCTCAGTTGAACTGCTGATTCCATCGAACGAAAAAAATCTTTCTGATGCGGAAGAGCAGATTGCAAAAGAAGACAGACTGTATGATTTTTGGCTTTATGCAATTGTTCCTTTGCAATACACAGCGCTCTACTTTTTTATGCAGGCAGTGAACGATCCTTCCATCAACAAGTGGGAATTGGCGGGAAGAATATTGGCCATGGGACTGCTTTGCGGCACATTTGGAATCAATGTTGGCCACGAACTTGGACACCGTCGACATCTGTATGAAAGAAACATGGCCAAGGCATTGTTGCTCACTTCGCTTTACATGCATTTTTATATAGAGCACAACAAGGGACACCATAAAAATGTCTCAACCCATGAGGATCCGAGCAGTGCCAGAAAAGGCGAACATCTCTATCGTTTCTATCTGAGGACAGTTGTGTATGGTTATATTTCTGCATGGAAAATTGCAGCGGACGAACAAAGAAAAAATGGAAGACCTGTATTGAATCTGATGAACCAAATGATCCAGTTTCAAATTCTGCAGTTGTTTTTTCTTGCGATGATTTTCGCAGTCTTTGGAACCTTCGCGGGAATATGTTTTCTTGTCGCAGCAACCATCGGCTTTCTGCTCTTGGAAACGGTGAACTATATTGAGCACTATGGATTGGAGAGAAAAAAAACTGCAGAGGGATATGAACGTGCGATGCCGGAGCACAGTTGGAACAGCAATCATTTTTTAGGGAGACTGCTCTTGTTTGAACTTTCACGACACAGTGATCATCATTATCAGGCGAGTAGAAAATATCAACTGCTGAGACATCATAATGATGCGCCGCAAATGCCCACAGGATATCCTGGCATGATCATATTAGCCATGTTCCCTCCGATTTGGTTCCAGGTGATGCACAGAAGAATGGATGCATTCAGAAATTCAATCAATCATTGAGGATCCGAAATAAGTCCTTAATACCTCAGGAATTTGAATACCCTCGGGCGTTTGGAAATTTTCCAGCATGCTTGCCATGATACGTGGCAAAGCAAGGGAGCTTCCATTCAAGGAATGGAGCAACTGGGTTTTACCCTGTTCATCCTTGGTTCTTGCTTTCAAACGATTGGTTTGGAAACTTTCAAAATTAGATACGGAGCTTACCTCTAACCAACGCTCCTGTGCTGCGCTGTATACTTCAAAATCATATGTCAATGCAGATGCAAAACTCATATCACCTCCACAGAGTCGAAGAATTCTGTAAGGAAGTCCCAGTGATACGATCAATTGTTCGACATGTGCAACCATTTGATCCAATGCAGCATAACTGGTTGACGCCTCTGTCAATTGTACGATTTCAACTTTGTCAAACTGATGCACTCGGTTGAGTCCACGTACATCCTTGCCAAAACTTCCCGCCTCTCTTCTGAAACATGGCGTATATGCAGTCATTTTAATGGGAAGCTTCGAAGCAGGGATAATTTCATCCCTGTAAATATTTGTTACCGGCACCTCAGCTGTTGGAATGAGATAAAGACCGTCTTCTTTGATATAGTACATCTGTCCCTCTTTGTCTGGCAACTGTCCTGTTCCATAAGCAGAACTTGCATTGACAACATGTGGGGGTATGTATTCGGTATAGCCGGCAGCCGTATTGTAATCAAGGAAATACTGTATCAATGCTCTTTGCAGCTTGGCACCTCTTCCTTTGTACAAAGGGAATCCGCTTCCTGTTATTTTGACTCCTGTTTGAAAATCCACCAAATCATATTGTGTAATCAGATCCCAATGTGGTTTGGCACCATCATGCAGTGTAGGCAAGGCGGGAGATTGTTTGACCACCTGGTTGTCCTCTGCCGTTTTTCCATTCGGCACCAGCTCGTTGGGCAAATTGGGAAGTCTGATGAGTTGCTGATTCAGCAATTGCTCAACCTCGTTCAATTGAGTGGTGAGCGCATCAATCTGGTCTTTCAATGCTGCAACGGTTGATTTGCTTGCCGCAGCCTCTTCCTGCTTGCCTTGTGCAATCAACGCACCGATGGATTTAGAAGCAGTATTTCTTTGAGAGAGCAATTCGTCTGATTGGGCTTGTAGCTTTTTTCGCTGATCATCCATTGAAATGATTTCATCAATCAGTTGGATATCCTGAAAGTGCTTTTTTTGCAATCCCTCCAATACTTTTTCCTTGTTTGCCCGAATAAACGCCAGCTGCAGCATCGATCAATTTTTGCAAAGATAAGAATTCGTGCAGTTGCGGGATGTTCTCTATCAGAATCTTGATTAGTTTTGCGCCATGCTGGTATCAGAAGATTTACAGGTCAGGTGGTGGAAACTGGAAGAAAAACTCATTGAAAGATTTGGCAAAAAACCAGACATGGAGTCCATTCTTTTTTTAATTGGTATTCAGGAAGTAGGTGGAGCGGGACATCAATTCACCAAGGAACAAAAGCAAGACCTGATGCATGTTGCTGTGTGCTCCATCCTGTCGGCAAGTGGCTATTATGAAAAAGAAGGATGGGATCAGGATGGATGGCCACATTTCAAACAATTGAAAGATTTGCCGTCCATGTCTTTGATCGAACAGGAAAATTTCATGAAAGACCATGTGCTTTTTTACTTTTCACAGAATGCATTCATATGAAAACCATCCTTCAGCTGATTCAGTGCTTCTCTCTCGGTCTGCTGCTATTTCAAACCACAGCAATGGCGCAACCTTTGATAAAAGTGAAAAAAAAGGATGTGAGATCTGATGTTCAAATGGTGACTGATGCCGGAACTTTCATCATACGATTGAGTGACTCGACTCCGGTTCACAGGGACAATTTCATCAAACTGATCAAATCCAAATTTTACGAAGGGATTGCATTTCACAGGGTGATCAGCGGATTCATGATTCAGGCGGGAGATGAGAAGTCGCGCCAAAACGCTGATTCAACTCAATTTTTAAAAGACTATACCCTTCCTGCAGAATTCAGGACTTCCCTCTTTCACAAAAAAGGTGTCATTGCTGCAGCCAGGTGGGGAGATGACATCAATCCACAAAGAAACAGCAGCGGCGTGCAGTTTTATATTGTACAGGGAAGGATACACAATGATGTTAGCCTCGATTCAACAGAAACCCATCGATTGAAGGGAAGGAAATTACCACTTGCACACAGAGAAGTGTACAAACAACTTGGGGGGAGTCCACACCTGGATCAGAACTATACCATATTTGGTGAATTGGTAAGCGGATTTGATGTGTTGGATAAAATAGCCTATACACCTACTTCTGGAAAAGCCGGAGGTGACAAACCTCTTGCACCGATCCGCATCATTCTGACAAGGATGGTGAAAAGAAAATCCACTTAAAAAAGCAATGAGACAATAAAAACTTTAATCTTGCAAAAAAAATCATATGAGTTTTCCTGAGCAAATCAAATACACCAAAGAGCATGAGTGGATTTCAGTAGATGGCGACGTAGCTACCATTGGAATTACATCGTTCGCGCAAGGCGAATTGGGTGATATCATATTTATTGATATTGAAACCGTCGGAAAAGCCTTGCAAGCAGATCAGGTTTTTGGAACAGTAGAAGCCGTGAAAACTGTCAGTGATTTATTCCTTCCGGTTGACGGAACCATCCTTGAAAAGAATCCACTGTTGGAAAGTCAGCCTGAATTGGTCAACCAGGACCCTTATGGTGACGGATGGATGATCAAGATGAAAATAGCCGATGCATCACAATTGAACAACCTCATGGATGTTCAAGCATACAAGGCACTGATCGGAGCCTGATTCATCAGAAAAGTTTTCCATAAAAAAAGCCCCTGTTGAAACAGGGGCCGGTAACCAAAACTAACTGCTTATGAGAAAACTTTTGCTTTTTCTATTTATTTAGATGCCTTTGCACTGTGCTTTCCATCTCTCGATTCGTTAAAAAATCATTAATCCCCTTTCCCTTCCAAAGACTACACCAATATAGACGTTTGAGCGTCTGTTTGGTTTGTTAAAGGCTCCATAAATAGATGCATTTTCTACTTCCTAAAAAGTGATTTTCATCACTGGGTGAGCTTACTTGCGTTTTCAGCAAATTGAAGGGCATCAATCAGTTCACCGACGTTGCCGTTGAGTACGTCATGCAGATTGTAAAGTGTCATTCCGATGCGGTGATCTGTTACCCTTCCTTGTGGAAAGTTATAGGTGCGGATTTTTGCAGAGCGGTCACCCGTGCTGACCAGGCTTTTTCTGTGTCTGGAGATCTCATCCTCCTGTTTTCTGACCTGTTCCTCGTATAAACGGGTTCTGAGCATTTGCATTGCTTTTTCTCTGTTGCCGAGCTGGGTTCTTTCCGTTTGACAGATCACCACGGTTCCCGTAGGAATATGGGTGAGCATTACCTTGGTTTCTACCTTGTTTACGTTTTGTCCGCCTGCACCCCCACTTCGGGCAGTTTCCATTTTTACATCACTCTCTTTGATTTCAACATCCACCTCCTCGGCTTCTGGCATTACAGCAACTGTTGCAGCACTGGTATGCACCCTCCCGCTGGCTTCTGTATCCGGCACCCTTTGCACGCGATGTACACCACTTTCAAATTTAAGTGTGCCATAAACATCTTCACCTGTTACTTCCAACTGGGCCTCTTTGTATCCTCCCACGGTTCCTTCGCTTTCAGAAAGCAGGGCTGTTTTCCAGCCTTTTGCTTCACAGTACCTGATATACATTCTCAAAAGATCGCCCGCGAACAAAGAGGCTTCATCCCCTCCGGTTCCGGCCCTGATTTCGAGAATGGCATTTTTTTCATCCTGGGGATCTTTTGGAATCAGCATGTTTCTGATCTGCTTTTCCAATGCTTCTTTTCGGAGATCAAGATCGTCTGTTTCTGCTTTGGCCAACTCTCTGAGCTCTTCATCATCTCCCATCAAAGCTTCACGGTTGAATTCAACATCTGACAATATGCGTTTGTATTGCTCGTAAGCGAGCACAATTTTCTCAAGACTTCTGTACTCCTTTGAAAGTTGACTGAATCGTTTGTTGTCGTTCACCACTTCAGGATTGGTCAGTGCAATCCCGATGTCGTCAAACTTGGCTTTTATGGCTTCCAGCTTATCTAACATATTATTATCTCTCCCGGAGATGATTAATGTTTAATTTAGTGCGCAAAGTTACTTCATTCTGAGATGAATTACCGCAAGTTTCAAGCCGATTACCTTTTTGATGGATATGAAATGCTGGGACCTGATCACGCTTTGATCACTTCAGCAGAGGGGATCGTGATGGAAATCATTCCTGCTGCAGAAGCAGGAGACGATGTATTGAAATTAGATGGAATCATCTCTCCCGGATTCATCAATGCGCATTGCCACTTGGAGCTCAGCCACATGAAAGATGTGATTCCACCTAAAACCGGACTGATTCCTTTTCTATTGGATGTAGTAGGTAAAAGAGATTTTCCCCAAGAATTGATTCTGGAGAAAATCCAATTGGCAGAAAAGGAAATGGAAATGGGCGGAATCGTTGCGGTAGGTGATATTGGGAATACCGCTGATACCATTCCAACAAAAATCAGCAGCAAATTAAAATGGAACAATTTTGTGGAAGTGCTGTGCTTCAGTGATCAAATGTCTGATCAAAGGATGGAACAATATACCGGAGTTCTCAGGCGTTTCAGAGAGGCAGAGGAGTTGAACAATATTCATCACTGGACTTCCAATTTGGTTCCACATGCGCCCTACACCATCAGTGACATTACATTTAAACGCATCAATGAACAAACGGCAGGTGCGGTCATCAGTATGCACAACCAAGAAAATCCCGCTGAAGATGAATTGTACAAAAGCGGAAAAGGCGACTACCTGAAATTTTTAGGAAAATTTGGCTTTGACCACTCTCCTTTCCCGACAACCGGAAAATCTGCCATGCAATCTTGCTTGCCCCATTTCAATCAAAAACAAAGAGTGATATTGGTTCACAACACTTTTACAAGTCAAGAGGACATCCATTTTGCCTTGCAACATGCAGAACAATACTTGTCCGGATTGCATTACTGCTTATGCATCAACGCAAACTTGTACATTGAAAACAAAACACCCCCGGTTGAATTGTTGATGAAAAACAATTGTGAGATCGTATTGGGGACCGACAGTTACAGCAGCAATTGGCAATTGAGCATTGCAGCAGAAATGAAAAGCATCAAAGCATATTTTCCTGCTATACCTATTGCAACGATATTAAGATGGGCAACTTCCAATGGTGCAAAAGCACTCAACAGAATGGATACATTGGGCAGCTTCGAGAAGGGGAAACAGCCAGGTGTGGTGCTGCTGCAACATGATTTCAATTCCCGCAAATTGCTTTGATCATTCCTCCAAGACCGTGCGAATGACCGACAATGATTTGAGTTTGTAGAATGGATGAATGTGCATGCCATAAAATTGCAGCAGATCGTCCATCAATTGATTGCGCTGATGTCTGTTCATTTTGATTTCTCCCAACTCTTCAATCTGCATGGTACGCAGCAATTGCGCAACTTTTTCACTCAAGGGTGGTTGAATTACAAGATTATGCGAAGGATTAAAAGAAACAAATTGCCCCTCATGTAAATCAAGGAACTGATTGACTGGAGAATGATTATCCATCAACCTGAATCCAAAAAAGTGAGAAAGATGAACAATGTAAAACAAGGGCAGATTGGCAAGTTGATGCTCTTCTGACTTGTACAATCCTGTAATTATATCTTCCAGAAAATAAAAAAGATCTGCATGTGCATCCGGTTGTTTCAGACAGTTTTGCAACAACTCCAGCATAAAAAGCAACATTGCATTGCGGGTAATATTTGAAATATTTTCCTCCTGCTGCATCAGCTGCTTGACCTCTTTGATGCGTTGCAATGTTTGTCGCTCGTTGTGATAAACAACCATGTCCAACAAGTTCCCAGGTTGCAATTGGGCAGGATGAAATGTGGGATTTTTTTTGTTCGTTCGGACTCCATTCACCATATACTGTTGGAGTCCGAATGTTTCGGTAAATACAGATACAATCAATGATGTTTCACCATACTTGACAGTTCGCAACACGATACCCTTGGTATGATGAATAGATGACATGACTACTTGATAAAAAATATTTTTCCGACAACATGGTCTGTATTGTCTTGATTGGAAACAATGATCAGATAGGCGCCGGAATTGACTCGCTCGCCTCTGTAATTTCTACCGTTCCAAATCGCTTGTCCCCCGAGAGATCTTGTTTGGTAAACCAATCTCCCGTCCAGTTCAGTTATTTTAACCCATGCATTTGATGGCAGCTCTTTGATCGCGATGCTGCCGCTGTATCCTGAAGGAACGGGATTGGGAAACACAATGGGTTTAGGGGTGGTTTCAACTGCAGATGTTGCAGAACCTCTGTAAGAGGATATGCCTGATGAGGTCATGAAAAAAACTTCTCCTGTAATACCCTGGATCAGGATTGCGCCCACCTGATTGCTCAGCAGTTTGCTGTTGTCTGACGTGAATCGATGAACTACTTTTTGCCCGTCTGCACTCAGCAACCAAACACCGTTGTTCGTGGCAATCCACTTCCTGTCTGCTCCATCTATTTTGATATCATTGATTGTTTCGTTTGACAACAACAAACCTGCAAAATTATCCAACTGCACAACTGGAAGTGTGGCCTCACAATTTCTGAACAAATCCGTTCCGCATTGAATAATCCCAATGCCCTTGTCGGTTCCAACCCAGATATTACCTGACAAATCCTCTGCAACAGACAAAACATTGGAGGATGGGAGATTGCCTCTTCCTGTTCCCTGTTGAAAAAGTCTCCATTGGTCGTCGTTTGTCGCGTCGATTGTATTGTTGTCATCAAAACATATGAGTCCTGATGCATTGAAGCTGGTTATCCATTTTCTTCCCTGCCCATCAATCATTATTTTATTCAGCAGATTTTTTTCAATGGAGAATGGTATGGAAAAATTCCTCCATGCCCCATCCTTCTTTTTCACAACAAGAGGTAGGTTTGTATTGGGATTGGTCATCCAAAGATTGGCGGCTGCATCCAATGACAATGAGGCAACCTTGCAAAGTCCGGTTTGATCTCTATCCGATTGCAGTCCGTTTGCAACAATCCCGGTTGCTGATAACTTATCATCTGTATCAATGGTAAGCAATCCAGTCCCCTTTGTCCCAATATAAATTTTACCCGTTACAGGCTCTATGACTGCCGAACTGAAATCAGCCATTTTAGACAAAAAGCTGAATGCCGCGGGACTGTAATTTTTCCATTTGTCATCCCGGAGCACGTAGCATTCATTTC
Organism: Bacteroidota bacterium; assembly: GCA_041183265.1. Classification (GTDB taxonomy): domain Bacteria; phylum Bacteroidota; class Bacteroidia; order Chitinophagales; family Chitinophagaceae; genus Pollutibacter. The sequence continues at coordinate 4,393 of JBEGMC010000056.1, read as the reverse complement.
TCTTTTCGGTATTGAATACATTGAGTTGATCGCCAGCAACAGCTACCAATACACCTTCCTTGTAGTCACCTTGACCTCGGGAAATACCTGAAGGCCCATTGGGTGAGATTTGACGGGAAGTATTGGCTTGAATTTGGATGAGTCCGTTGCTTGCATCTCCCACCCAAAATTGTGTCCCATCCGCAATACAATCACGGACATTGGTCAACTGGCTGGCTGTGATTTGTTGTGGAGTTGCAGATGGGGCACTGAAATATGTGATAGATCCAATTCCATTGCTTGTTTCAAAAACAAAAAGTGAATTCCCATTAGTTTTTACACCACTGATCGACTTGTTGGATGAATAAAAAAGTTTCAATTTCGCACCATCCAAGACGAATAAACTGTCGCGGGATTGAACAAGCAGAGACGCTCCCCATTTGCACATGTTGGATAGAGGGACTTGTGGGTTGGGTGAATCGAATGCACTCCAGTTTCTGAAGTCACTCAGGGTTGATATATTGAATACCGCTGCTTGAATTCCCGATGAAGTATTCGCAAATATGCTGTTTCCAATAACAATGGTTTGATATACTTCTACAGGTGCCCCATCCTTGCTCGGAAAGAACGTACCCACCATTTCATATTTGTATGGATCCGATGCAACGATGCCAAAGTTGGTGGAAATCAAAGCCAGCTGATCTTTCCAGGCGATATGATGTATTTTTTTCTCAGGTATAATTTTACTCAGCTTGACATCAGGTTGATTTCTGACAGTAGCTCCCGTGATGATATCAAGATTGCCATTTTCATAACCGATGATGATCTTATTGCCCAGGGGCTGCTTGGAAAATACCCGGATGTTTACATCCGTCAGCCCATTGGATTTCGAATACACCTGAAATTCTTTTTTGGAAATATCATAGCTGAAATATCCATTGGGCGTTGCGGCAAATATGTTTTGCTGAATGGAATCGACTGCAATGATCTGCCCCAAGGCAAGATGATCGCGCCACCATCCGATTGGTTTCAACTGACTTTGGCCAATCAACCCACCAGAGAGAAATACGAGCAGCAGCAGAGCATATTTCATGGTTTAAAATTACTGATTAAAGCGCTGAGCGAGTGTTAAAAAGATCAAGTCAAAAAGATTAATTTTCTTTCCTTTGCACTAAATATGCATGTATGTGGTTGAAGATTGCCAAAGGAGTTTTGAGGTATCGGTGGATGCTGTTGTCGGCACTGATCGTTTGCAGCGCATACATGGCATTCGAGGCAAGCAAAGTCAAGTTGAGCTATGATTTTGCAAGAGCCATCCCTACCGACCATCCCAAGTATCAGCAATACCTTGATTTCAAGAAAACTTTTGGGGAGGATGGAAACCTGCTGACGATTGGATTTCAGAGTGATTCATTTTTTTCATTGAAAAATTTCAATGCCAATCAACAATTACAAGAGGTCATTCAAAAAATAGATGGTGTTGAAGACATCATCAGTGTTCAGAAAGCAGTTTACCTCGCAAAAAACGACAGCAGTTCCAAGCTGGTGGCTACCAGAATATTTCCTTCTGAAATCAAGGATCAAGAAGAGCTAGACAGCCTGAAGCATGTTTTTCTTTCGCTTCCATTTTACAGGGGACTCATCTACAATCCAGCTACCAATGCATATTTGATAGGGATTCGCATCAACAAAGAAATCCTTGGCTCCAAGGAGCGAGAGCGAACAGTTGGAAAAATTGAAGCTGCTGCAACTTCTTTTTCCAAGGAGACCAAACTGGATTTACACTTGAGTGGTCTGCCATTGATCAGGACCAATGTTGCCATCAAGATTGCCAACGAGATGAAGTGGTTTCTGTTGGGCTCCCTTGCACTTTCTGCATTGATCTTGTTCGTCTTCTTCAGATCACTGAGTACAGTGATGCTGTCTTTAGGAGTTGTGATCATTGGAGTGGTGTACAGCTTGGCCTCCATTCATCTGTTGGGATATAAAATAACCTTGCTGACTGCATTGATACCACCGTTGATTGTAGTCATTGGCATCCCCAATTGCATTTACTTTCTAAATAAATTCCACGCCTCCTACATTAAAACAGGTGACAAAGAACAGTCCATCGTAGATATGATCAGCAAGATGGGCGTTGTTACACTTTTCTGCAACATCAGTGCTGCATTGGGATTTGCAGTGTTTGCCCTTACCAAAAGTGTTGTTTTGAAAGAATTTGGTGTGGTTGCAGGCATCAACATCATGTTGCTGTTTTTCATCACCATCATTTTAGTGCCGATCTCACTGTTTTACATGAAAGCACCTAAGTCCAAGCATGTTCAATACCTGGACAACAAATGGCTGCTCGCTCTGTTGACAAATATTGAGAAGTGGGTATTCGCCCATCAAAAAATGGTATACGTTGCTACTGCTGCTTTGATCGTTTTTTCTACAGCAGGCATATTAAAATTAAAAACCCAGTCATTCATTGTTGATGATCTTCCCAAGGAGGACCGCATATACACCGACCTGCGTTTTTTTGAAACCCATTTCAAAGGCATCATGCCACTTGAAATCATCGTCGACACCAAACGAAAGAATGGCATCGCTGGAACAAGGGCTTTGACAGTGTATGACAAAGTGGATGCCTACTCCCAACAAATTGCCAGCCATGCATCCATCGCAAAACCATTGTCACTTGCAGAAGGACTGAAATTTGCCAAACAGGGATTCTACGATGGCGACAGCAACAATTACTCGATGCCGAATGCTTTTGATGGAGCATTTCTTGCGGATTATATGAAACCAGGACAAGCATCGAATGCCAATGGTGGTTCATTGCAAAAACTGATGTCGTCTTTTGTTGACAGCAACAGGCAAACTACAAGAATCAGTGTAAACATGGCGGATATCGGGAGTGAGAAAATGCCGATGTTGATTGACAGCCTGCAGAAAGAAGCATATGTTCATTTCGATTCCACCAAATTCAACATCCACCTTACAGGCTCCAGCATTACTTTTCTGGAAGGAAGTATTTTCATCATTCAAGGTTTGAAAGAAAGCATCCTCTGGGCTTTTCTATTTATTTCACTTTGCATGCTTTACCTTTTTAGAAACCTGAGAATCCTGATTTGCTCGTTGATTCCAAACCTGATACCGTTGGTAATGACCGCGGGACTCATGGGTTGGGCAGGCATCAACATCAAGCCATCAACCGTATTGGTTTTCAGTGTGGCGCTCGGCATAGCCATTGACATCACCATCAGATTTCTGGTCAATTTCAAACAAGAGCTTCCAGTGGCTGGAGGCGATATCAAACAAACTGTTGTCCTGACCATCCGTGATACCGGTATCAGCATTGTCTACACTTCCCTTGTTTTGATTGCAGGATTCATCATTTTTGCCTTCAGCGGATTCGGAAGTACACAGGCACTGGGATGGCTGACCTCATTTACCCTTTTCACCGCTACATTGACCAACCTCATCCTCCTTCCTGTAATCCTGCTTTTGATCAAGAAAATTAGATATTGATTAATATTTAAACCTAAAAATGACTTTTATTAGATATTTTCTAAAATAATTTAGGTTTTTACTTATTTTTTTGCTTTTGTTCTGTTTGTGCTAGAATTTTTCAAAAACCCATGCTGCTTTTTTTTGAATTCCGACAAACAAATCCCTTTCCTTGTTTGTCTTAATATAACTTTGCACTTCCTTAATAAATCATTAACAAAAAAGAGCTATGAAGAATTTGCTTACACTTCTATTGGCCTTTGCTTCCATGCTTCAGTTTACCCTGGCGCAAGCCATCAAGGTACAGGGTACTGTTCAGGACAGCCAAGGAAAAGGTATCCCCAATGTAACCATTACAATCAGTGGACAAAAAGGCGGTACCACATCTGATAAAGATGGAAATTTTACTTTGAACGTTAATTCACTTCAATCCAAACTCCTGTTCAGCTCTATCGGCTTCAACAATGAAGAAGTTGCATTGAGTGGCAAATCAACCATCTCAGTTACCCTGACCAACAGCGAATCAAACCTTGGTGAAGTAGTTGTAGTTGGTTACGGCACACAAAGAAAAAGGGACCTTACGGGCTCCATTTCCAACGTCAGTGCCAATCAAATCAAAAATTTATCCCTCACTTCTCCTGAGCAGGCATTGCAAGGAAGGGTTGCGGGTGTGAATGTAACATCAAGCTCAGGAACTCCTGGCTCATCTGTAAATATCAACGTACGCGGTATTGGAACCATCAGCGGTAACGCACAGCCATTGTATGTGTTGGATGGAATTCCTATTGCAACCGGTTCATTCTCGCAATTGGGCGTGGGCAACCAGGTGCTGAACAGTTTGGCGGACGTGAATCCAAATGACATCGAGTCGATCGATATCTTGAAGGATGCATCTGCAACTGCCATCTATGGTTCAAGAGGT